>JBDTXF010000065.1:0-9863 GCA_040006355.1 Nocardioidaceae bacterium
TGCGGCGGCATCCCTGGCTGGGATGCCGCCGCGAGTGCACCGACGGTCGGGTGCAGGCCGTCGATGGCGGGCCTGATGGCCCGACGACGTCCTACCGAGCGTCAGAGTGGTGGGAACTGGCCGAACGGCACCGGCGCAGCAAGCCCCGCGGTCGGGGCCTTTCGGGTGAACCCGATCACCGCGCAGTTGATCGTCACCCCAACCGATCCGTACTTGGTCGGCTGCCCAGTGGCTGGGTCGACCCCGGTCAGCAGATCCGGACGAGTAGCGGCGAGGTTCAGCACCTGGTTCTCGTCGATCTGCCTCTTGTTCAGTCCCAGCCGTACGGCCTTCGGGGACCATAGTCCGAGCTGGGCGTCCCAGAGCGGGCTGTACGCCGAGGAGTGGCGCGGGTCTGTCAAGGTCGGGAAGTCGCCGAACACGTTGAGCAGGTCTCCACCCTTGCGCAGACCGGAGATCAGCGACCTATCTCTCGAGGAGGCGTCGCGTTCGATGCCACCGTCCTTGCCTAGGTGGGTGAACCCCTGTGCCTGCGGGTTGTTCTTGCCGGTTTGTCCGTTGATGAAGCCGAACAGCCGTTCACGCGCGGAGCCGAGGAAGTCATCCCCGCCGGCGTACGCGGCCTTGTCGAGAGCGGGCACGTACGTCGCCCGCTCCAGGACCGCGGTCAGCGGCTGCCCGGCGTCGGTGCTGAGGTAGACGATCGGCTGGCCGGCGTCGAACCCCTTCACGAACAACACGTCCGCCCAGTTGTCTGCGTACCTCCCTGACGCCTCCGTGCCGGTCGAAGCCTTGCCGGCGAGGTGGATCCCCAGCACCCGGTCAGCGGTGTTGGTGTGGTGGTCGACGTCGAAGCCATCGTCGCCGACGGCCACGATGGGAGCGTTGTAGACAACCGGGGAGCCGGCGATGCGGATGAACGGGCTGTAGTTCGGCCCGCCCACAGCCCCCGGCTGGAACTTGTCGAGGGGGAATCCGTCCTTGCCTGGGACCGCGATTCGGGTCGGGCTGAAGTCGGGGGCACCCGGGAAGTCGACCGCTGCGGTGCCGAAGCGGTTGTCCTGCGGCGTCGTCTGCTCGAGGTGGACCGTCTGCACACAGCTGGCGCAGTTGATCGCCATGTTCTGTAGCTTGGGCACGTAGTTGACGCCGAGGTCTTCGGCCAGTCCCTGGTCGGAGGCGTCTAGCAGCAGGTACCACACGGTCTCGCCGCCGGCCTTGCCCTTGTACAGCGGCAGCCGCACGGTCTCCTTCGAGAGGTTGACGTTGATCGCGCTCTGCTCGGTGAGCTTATTCCTCGGCAGCAGCCCGCTGAGCTGGCCGAGACCTGTCGCCGAGCCAGTGTTGCGCAGGACCGTCCGCTGGTCGGTTCCCGCCGAAGCCTGGCCTGCGACGGCCAGGGTGCCCGCTGCAGCCAGTGCGCCGGCGGTGAGTGTGACCACCGCCGTCTTGCGCAACGTGGACCACCTTCGAAATCTGGTGTCTCTCATGCTGGATCCCTTCGAAGTCGCCCGTGTCGACGTTGACGCGGCGCGTCCTTGACGCTAGGTCCGGGTCCGAGTCGAAGATCTGACGAGCCCCTTACCGAGTGATGACGTCTCATCTGGCTACGCGGGATCGGGTCTGGCGCGGCCACGAAGCGCGCGAGCAGTGCAACCAGGCGTTCATCAGTCGGCCAGCATCACGTTGTCCGCAAGCGGAACATCTGGCGGCGATATCAACGTTGGCGCCATTGCTGACCCCCGCGCGCGTCCCGGAGGAGATCCGTCTTGGGGCTCGCCGCCATCTGGACGCGGGGGGGGGTCCATCAGGGCCGGCAGCGCAATCCCTCTGTCCGCCAGTCGAATCACCTGCGCGACGCTCAGGCCCCTCGATGCCGAGAGAGGCGCTTCCCGCGAATCATCCGCCTGCAGGAATCGACCCTCGGAGATGTCAACGGCCTCTGCAGGCCGCGCACTGTGACAGCGCCCAGAATCCACCTGGACGGGCGATGTTCTCGCCCGAAAGCAATGGGAGAGGGTAGATCGTCCTCGAGGATTGCTGGAGCTGATGCGGGCGCTCAAGAAGATAGGTCGATTCCCGGCACCCGCACGTCGCCTCGTCGCGAAACGTCATGTTGTCATGGTCAGGCGCCGCCTTTCACGTGGCGGATGAACCCGAGGGTGTCCTCGGCGGTGAGGCGACCGATGGCCCCGGAGGAGTAGACGCTGGTGATGACTCGGCCCTCGGGGTCGAGGACAAAGCCGGTGGCCTGGATGTACACCGGGGCGGGGTTGACGAACGCGCCTGTGAGTACGGCGATGGCGTGCGCGTCCGCACTGTGACCGATCGGAAACGTCAGCTTGTTGTGCTCGACGAGGTCCCGGGTGGTTGCCTCGTCGTCCACGGACAGCGAGACCAAGGACGCTCCGACCTCCTCCAGTGCCTGGTTGGCTCGCTGGAAGCCCCTCAGCTGCGCGGTGCAGAATGGGCACCACGACCCGCGGTTGAGAAGGACCACGCCGAACCGACCGACCAGAGCCCCGGGCAGGTCAAGCGTCTCGCCTCCGACGAGATGGACTTCGAGGTGCGGGAACGTGTCACCGGGACCGAGCAACGTCATCGGGACTCCTGGGTGTATCTCGGACGGGAGGTTGGCTTCCCGCGGAATGTATGGGCCTCGTCGTTCGTGTCAGGCGAGCGTGCCGTCTTACGTGTTCCGTCCTGTCGCTTCTCGCTGACGCCAACGTTCGGGCAGCGTCGACCAGGCCGAGGTGGCTGAACGCCTGCGGGTCGTTGCCCACTCGCGCGCCCGACGCCGGCTCGACCTGCTCGACCTGCTCGACCTGCTCGACAGAGGGTCCAGGTCGTCCCTCGTCGCGACGTCATGCTCGAGGAACTCGCGGAATTGCTAGCCCTAGCCGACGATGGCTGGAGGTGCGCCAGTCAGAAGCGCACAGAGAGCAAGCTGCTCGTCGGCGGGCGCTGCCGGCCGGCCATCGCCATTCTCCGGTCGGCAGCCAGCCAGCACCGGAGCTTGCTGGACAGAAGGGCGAGCGCGCCCCCGGAACTCCTGGCGGCCGCCTACTTGGTGCGCCGACTGCTGGTCGGAGCCGACTCGCGGCTCAGCGGCTGCCCGTCGAGGAGCAGGTCGACGTCCTCGTTGAAGAACGCGACCAGGCCTGCGACCGTAGTGAGCTCCCTGGTGGGGAAGTCATAGGTCCACGCCACGTCGAGGTGCACGACGCCGTCGACCTCAGCGGACCAGTACTGGCTGGTGTTGCCCTTGTAGGGGCACGAGCTCCGGGCGTCGCTGGGACGAAGGTGCTCGAATCTGACCGCCGCTCTGTCAACGTAGTAGCGGGTCGGTAGCCCGGTCTCGAAGAGCAGCACGGGGGCTGTGGTCTCGGCCAGCACCACACCGGCGACCTCCACGCGGAGGTGTCGGCGCGAACGAAGGGCGTCGACGCGCGTGTAGGGGTTTCTCGGATGGACGAACACCTCCTCGTCCTCCTCGAACCAGGCGTCGAGGGCCTCCCAGTCGAAGCGGACGGTGCCTGCGACCCCCGTTTCGGCGGTGGTCGGATGGACCTGGGCCGCCCGCTCACGGCGTACGTCACCCACCCGCAGGTCGTACGAGACGGCGTCGCCGCCCACGAGCTCCTGCCTCGATGCCTCCGCAGCCATCAAGAACTGTCGGCGCACGTCCGGGGCAGGAACGTAGTACTGCGGATACCCGGGCCACTCCCAGACGTAGAGAGCGTGAGTGGTGTCGAAGACCGTCATCCCGTTCAACATCCCCCTGATGCGGCGTGGGCACGGCTCGATGCGGTTCTCCTCAGCCGCCATCGCAGGGTACGAACGCACCGGACCGTGCATCGAGGCACCGCTGACGTCGATCGTCATCTCGTCACCTTCCTTGGTGTCGCGCCGGTTTCCCTCCTCAGTGTCCGGGCGGCGGTGGTTCTTACCCGGGCGACGACCGCTGGCAACAGCTTCTCGCTCGATCTGGTGCGGTAAGACCAAGGCACGACGTGCTACGAGTGACCCATGACGGACAACGAGCCAGGGTCGCGCGACGAGCCGGACCTGAGTGGTCGCGTGGCACTGGTGACCGGAGGCGGGCGAGGCATCGGCCGCAGTGTCGCGATGCGGCTGGCGAGGTGCGGCGCCGCCGTCATCGTGATCGCGCGGTCCGAGGATGAGATCGGGGCCACCGTGCGCGCGATCCGTCACTCGGGCGGCGACGCTTCGGCCTTGCCCGCCGATCTCGCCCGGATCAGCGGCATCCGGGAGCTGGCAGCTCAGGCAGCCGAGTCACACGGTCCGGTCGACATCCTGGTCAACAACGCTGCCACGGTCACCCCGCTCGGCCCGACGATGGACCTCGGTCTCGACGAGGTCCAGCACGCCTTCGCCATCAACGTGCACGCGGTGATCGCCTTGACCGGCGCGGTGCTCCCCGGGATGCTCGCCCGCGATTGGGGGCGCATCGTCAACGTGTCCAGTGGCATCGTCGATCGTCCCGGCACGATGGTGGGAGGCAACGTGTACGCCGCCACCAAGGGTGCCCTCGAGGCGCACACGCTGAACTTGGCCGTGGAGCTCGAGCACACCGGTGTGACCGTGAATGTCTACCGGCCCGGCACGGTCGACACCGCGATGCAGGGGTACATCCGCGGCCAGGACCCCGACCAGGTCAAGGGCGGCCTCGTCGAACGGTTCCAGCGCATGCGGGCCGACGGGCAGCTGGTCACTCCCGACGCCTCGGCCAGGACCCTGGTGGCCCGGGTGACGGGGTCGGAGACCGGCTCGGTGTGGTCCTTCGAGCCCGACGACTCGGCGCCCGACGACCCCGCCCCCTCCTGATCCATGCCCCGGTCCTCAGGTTGGCACCACCTCCCTCGTCGCGGACGGCGAACCGCGATCACGGCGGTCCTCGCCGTGCTGGTGGGGCTGGCCGTCCTGGTCCTGTGGAGGTTCGGGCCTGAGGCCGGCAGGTCCGGCGCCAACCCGATCGGACCTCCCGCCGGGTCCGTGCGCACGGTGCCGTTCGACCCCTCGGGTCGACCCGCCGCAGGCCGAACGTCCTGGACCGCGTGGCCTCAGGCCATGCACGACGCGCGACACAGCGGCTCGACCGCGGTCACCGGACCTCGACGGGGAGTGGTCGCCTGGCGACGCCGGTTGAGCGATGGCGCCGTCCCCGGCGGACCCGTGCTGGGGCGGGACGGGACGATCTACATCGTCGACTCGGTCGGCATCCTGCACGCCGTACGCCCCGAGGACGGCCAGGACAGATGGAGCGTCGACACCGGGTCACCGGTGAGCGGCGACTTGTCCATCTCCCCGCTCGTCCTGCCCGACGGGGACGTGGTGGCAGGGTCGAAAGAGGGCCTTGCCGCCTGGAGTCCGGCCGGAGAACGCGTGTGGGAGGTTGCGCTGGACGGGTCGCTGACCTCCCCGACCACATCTGACGGCCGGCGGATCTACGTCGGGTCGACCTCGGGGAGCCTCTCCGCCGTCGACGTCGACGTCGACGGCGGCACCGCCAAGCGTGCCTGGCGCATCGACCTCGGGGTCGGCCAGAGCTACGGATCGGTGGTCACGGACGGGCATGGCCGCGTCTACCAGACGTCCACGGCGGGCGTCGTCGCTGTCGACGGGTCTCTGAGTACGGCGAGCGTGGCCTGGCGCACTGACGCCCATGACGGACTGGTCGAGGTCTCGCCCGGGCTCTCGCCCACCGGCACGGTTCTGCTGGGCACCAACGGCCACCACGAGTGGGCCTACGACCGTGCCGGAAGGCTGCTGTGGAAGGCACCCCGCAACATCACCTACTCCTCCCCCTCGGTGACGGACGACGGGCTGGCCTACGTGGGTGAGCACAATGACCGGGTTCACGTCTTCGACGTCGCTGACGGACGCGAGGTGGGACTCTTCCCGACCACGGTCACCGACGTCGACGGCAAGACCCGCGTGTGGACCTCCGTGGTGGTCGACGCGGCTCACGACTTCTTCTTCGCGACCCGCACGCACTACCTGGTCGGCGTGCGACCCGACGGGACCCGGCTGTTCACCACGGATCTCGGCGCCAGCTCCTCGTCGTACCCCGCCCTCACCGGCGACCACGCCGCCGTCATCGGCACCGACAGCGGCGACCTGGTCAAGGTGTACTGACCTGGGAGCACAGGCAGCCACATCGCCGACGACCCACTCTCAGCACAGATCGGTGGCGATGATCTGCTCCACGACGCTGCCCAGGTCCGGACCCACGATGTCGGGTTGCCGGCCGAGGGGACTGAGGACGGCACCGGGACGAGCCACGAAGGCGGCTCGGCACCCTGCCGCGAGGGCGCCCGAAAGGTCCCAGGAGTGGGCCGCGACCAACCGCACCCGTCCAAGTCCCACATCACAGGCGGACGCGACGTGCCGGTAGGGCTCCGGTGCCGGCTTGAGGGCTCGGACCGTGTCCGCGGACAGGATCTCGCCGAACAGCTCGGCCAACCCGGCGTACGTGACCCGCGCCCGCGCGACCGCCCTAGGTGAGTTCGTCAGCGCAGCGACCGACAATCCCGTGCCCGCAGCGCACGAAGCGCACTGAGCACCTCAGGATGGGACGACAGGTCTGTCATCTGGTCGACGACGGACCAGACGGTGTCCTGGTCCACTGTCACCCCCCTGGCCGCAGCGACCATCCGCAGCGCGGCCCCCTTTGCGGTCCGGAAGTCGAGCTACTCCCCGGTGAGACCCCCGACTAACGAAAGTTGCTGCATCTGGGAAAACCACAGTGCGCGCCGACCCGTGACCGATGAGCCTCTCGAAGCCTCGTCAAGACCCATTCAGGTCTCAGAAGGTCTCGTTCACGTCGAGGGCGATCACGGTGACACTCATCTGTGTCGACCTGCCTGTTGCCGGAAGGGAAGTCGGCGTCCCTGGTGCGCCGGCCCACGCAGACGTCCAAGAACGCAGGATGGTGACGGCGGACGCGACTGGCTTACGTCCGCAGGGGAAGGGAAGGCTATTGCTGGGCGGCCTCGAGACGAACTGCCTCGACAAGCCCCCGATAGTCCTCGGCACAAGGCGGACATCCAGCGAGATGTGCGCCGACGCCGGGCATCACTGCCACCGGGTCTCCACCGGCCGAAAGGATCTCGGCGAACCGGTGGACCACGGAGAACGTCTCGGCGCACCCCGCGTCCTGCGGGTCGGTCGCGAGCAGTTGCCTCAACTCGTCCCAGACGCTCACATCGACGCCTCGTCCCTGTCGAGAAATCCGTGGTCCTCCAGATAGCCCCGGAGCTTGCGCCGTGCATCGAAGAGCGTCTTGTAGATGGCGTTGCGGTTGGAGTCGAGTTCGATGACCAGCTCGTCCAGGGCAACGCCGTGGACGATGATCGCGACGAACACTCGTCGCTGGTGCGAGGTGAGCTGTTGGTCTACGGCTTCGCGTACAGCCGCGAGCAGCTCCCGCGACTCCGAGACGAGCTCGGGATCTACTCCGAGTCGACCTGGCAGGCGCTCCCAGACCTCGCCGTCGAACGGGATGCCGTGCCTGCGCCAAGCGTGGCGACCGAACTTGCTCGACACCTCGAATACGACGAACTTGTACGCCCAGGTCGTGAAGCGGCTTTCGCCACGAAAATCCCCGATCCTGCGGAGCACGGAAACCACGGCGTCAGATGCGGCTTGGTCCGCGAGGTCCTCCAGCTCTTGTCCGCTGATGCCGTTCATGCCCGAGCGCCGGATCGCCTCGAGGTGTGCAATGCGCTGCAGGAGCACGTGCAGACGAGCGATCGACGAGTCACGCGCCGGCCCGTGGCCGCTCAACTCAGCGACCCAGCCAGCGGACACCTCGTCCATCGCTGAGGCACCTTCGACACACGAGCCGAGACCAGTCATTGCACGACCCTATTCACCGTCCCGATTGCTGAGTCTTACCAAACGGTGAGGGCACCCGCCTTCGATGACCACCGTGTCACCAGCAAGCCTTCGAACATGGGTCCCGCGCGCTCTCATGTGAGGTCCAGCGGATGGGAGGCTCTCTACGATCTGTGCGATTCGGGCCGGGGTGATGGACACCCCCGTCTTCAGCCTTGTGTCAGGAAGCGCCGTCATGCCGATGGCGGCGTGAGCCATCAGGTGCGTTGGGTGATCGGCGGCGGGGCGGCGAGTGCAGGGCGGCTCGAGGCCGCCGAGACGTTCACCAGCCGATCCCGGGCGCTCGCGTTCGCGGTCGACCAGGCCGGTCATCAGTTGCCCATAAGCGCGGACGGCGTGCGTTGGCAAGAAGGTCACGGCCACGTCGCACCCCTCGTGGACGTCAGCGTCGCCCCGTCCACCTTTCACGATGGACCAGCTCCGCGGTCGGCCACGAGGCACCCGGCGTACCGACGCGTAGGGCTCGGTGGTCATCACCTGCTCGACGAGCTCGGTGAAGGGTTCGATCCCGGTCTTCGGCGCTATGCCGCCGAGGATCTTCGCGCGGTGGACTTCGTAGGCGGCGAAGTAGGCCAACGTGCCTGGCCGACGGTGAGGTACTCCGGCTGTGTCGCTTGCGCTACGCCGGCTACGCCAACCAGCGGGGATTCGCGATCTACCGAGCCAGCCAACGACGACTACGAGAGCTCATTGCTTCCCAGTGGCTCCATGGGCGGCACCGCCGAAGACGCCCCCGACACCGCCAGCGGCCCCTACCTCGCCGACCCCACCGCCTGGACCTGAACCCCCGACGAACGTCAGAAGATGCCACTAGCCGTTCGACTGACCCAGTCCTGTAACAGCGTCAGCTGGATGCCGGCCGGTGCGTGCAGCCGCGAGCTCAGGGAGTCCCACGGCGTGCGGGTGGGTGGTGCGATCTGCTCTGCCCCGCCCGCGACAGCGTCACGGGTGCTGGCCTCAACAGTCGTCCACCTCCAGAGCAACCCGAAGGTGGGGAGCAACTCGTCGTCCGACCTCGACCCGGTCGATGAGCTCGACTTGGGCGTCGTTGGAGAGCTCGAGGGTGGCACGGCCGACGCCGAGGATGGTGACATGAGCACCGCCGTCGCTCGCGTACTCCTTCGCGACCGACGCACCGAGCACGTCCCTGAAGAAGTGCACCGCCTGCTCGTGGTCGCTTGCGTGGACGACCAGCCGCAGCTGCCGGATCCCGCTCACGAGGCCACCTCCCGCTCGGCGGCCCGCCGGTGTGACTCACGCAGCTCGTCGGCAAGCTCGAGCGTCGGCCCCGCCACGGGGAGACTGGGAGCCACGGCATCGATCGACAGCGGTGACACCGGTCCGGCCACCAGGCCCCAGCCGTGCCGCCACTCGGTGAGCTGGGCAGTCGACACTGCGTACACGATCCGGCCGAGCCCGACCCAGCATGGTCGGCTGCGCACATCGGGCAGTGCTCCTTCGTCCATCCATCGACACTAGGACGTCCAAGGCCAGGGTGTCAGCGGGCCTCCCAGCCCACATTCCCGCCCGCCAAGCGTCTTGCGGGTGCGTAGCCGCTCGTGACGAGCTGGGCCTCCCGGGAACCACCTTCGGCATATCGGGCGCCTGTGGGCCGGCGGCATACTGGCGCGCGTGACGTTGCCGACCGCGGGTGTTCAAGCTGGGACGGGATGGCGCGGGCTGTTGCTGGTCTCGCTGGCAGGCATCGTCTGGGGCACGATTGGTCCAGGCGTGCAGCTCATTCACGATGGCTCCGGGCTGGCGCCGCTCACGATCAGTGCCTACCGCGCGTTGATCGCCGTCGCGGTCCTCCTCGGCTTCTCTCTCGCGACGGGACGGCTGACCAGATCCTGGTCGTCGGCCCGCAACGAGTGGCGGCGGGTGGCGGTGGTGGGGGTCCTCACCGCGACCTTCCAGATGCTCTTCTTCGTCGCAGTCGTCGT
>JBDTXF010000066.1:0-9665 GCA_040006355.1 Nocardioidaceae bacterium
GGCCGGCCACCCCGACGCGGTCCTCACGGGGGTGTGGGGCCGGGACCCGGACAAGGCCGCCGACCTCGCCGCCACGCACGGCGCGACCGGCTTCGCGGACCTCGATGACCTCCTCGACTCGGTGGACGCGGTGGTGTTCGCCGTTCCTCCGGACGTGCAGGCCGAGGCCGCGATCCGGGCCGCGCGGGCCGGTCGCCACCTGCTCCTGGAGAAGCCGGTGGCGCTGAGCGTGGCCGTGGCGGAGGAGGTCGGGCGCGCCGTCGACGAAGCGGGCGTGGCGTCGGTGGTCTTCTTCACCGAGCGCTTCGTCCCGGAGCGTGAGGCGTGGCTGGAGGAGCGCGCGGCCGCGGACTCCCTCGGCGGGCACGCGTCCTGGATGGCGTCGCTGCGCACCCCCGACAACCCGTTCGCGGGGTCGATCTGGCGCCAGGAGCAGGGCGCGCTGTGGGACGTCGGCCCGCACGCGCTGTCGGTGCTGATCCCGGTGCTCGGCCCGGTCGTCGACGTCGCCGGCGCCCGCGGCGTCGACGACCTGGTGCACCTCGTGCTCACCCACGAGGGAGGCACCACGAGCACGGTCTCCCTGAGCCTGACGATGCCGCCCGACGCGACCCGGCGTGCTGTCGAGGTCTATGACGCAGGCGGCTGGCACATCCGGGCCGAGGACACCTCGAACGACGCGGTGGCGCACCAGCAGCGTGCCCTCTGCGACCTGGTCGCCTGCATCCGCGAGGGCCGCACCGACCACCGGGTCGACGTGCACTTTGGCATCGAGGTGGTGCGGGTCCTCGAGCGAGCCGCACAGGTGCTGGACGAGTGAGGCAGCAGTGTCGATACCGGCGCACGGTGCTTCGACGCGCTAGCGTGACGAGGCGACGAAAGCAGGTGGGACCATGCCGCTCGGGCGAGGAATCATGGAGCTCTTCGAGGCGATCCCGGACCGCATCGAGGTGTCCGGTCAGAGCCCGACGTGGCGCGTGACGGGTGGCTCCTTCGAGGGCGCGGTGTCCTATGCCGAGGAGGCGTTCGGCAAGCCGGTCGTCGTGGCACGCGAGGACCACTGCCGGTGGTGGCCACGGGTCACGCTGACCGTCACCACCGACCCCGAGCTGGCTGCGCAGGCGCCGCCGTTCGAGGAGCTCTCACACCCGCCGGAGCCGGTCGAGCCCGAGCCGTACGTCGAGCCCAAGCCCCCCGTCGAAGCGGCGCCCGAGGTGGCCGAGGACGTGGACGACGTCGAGGGCACCGGCGGCGTCGCACCGGCGACCCTGGAGTCGATCTTCGCCTACCAGGAGGAGGTCCGGCTCGGCTCGTTCCCCGAGCAGCGCCGGGGCGGCGGGATGCCGGGCGTCTGAGAGCACGCACGTTTTCGCGGTGAGCGGGTAGTGGTGGAGGACCGCGCCACGTCCCCCGTCGACCCTGCCCATCCCCCCGCCCATCCCCCCGCCCATCCCCCGTTTCTCCAAGGACTCCTGTGACCCCTCCCGCCGGAGAGCGGACCGCGCCGGACTTCGAGGCGATGTATCGCTGCGACAGCGACCCGTGGGACGTCGAGTCCTCGTGGTACGAACGCCGCAAGCTCACCGTCCTCCTGGCCACGCTGCCGCGTGAGCGCTACGCCCGCGCCTGGGAGCCCGGTTGCGGTCCCGGCATCGTCTCGGAGGCACTCGCGGCCCGGGTCGACTCCCTGGTCGCCAGCGACGGGTCGGCCACCGCGCTCGCCCTCGCCCGTCGGCGACCGGGACTTCCCGCCCACGTGGAGCTGGTGGAGTCCGAGCTTCCGGCGCTGCCGCTCGAGGGGACCGTCGACCTCGTCGTCGTCGCGGAGTTCCTCTACTACACTCCTGACCTCATGGCAGCCCTCGACGCGCTCTGGTCCGTGACCGCCCCGGGCTCGCACATGGTGTTCCTGCACTGGGCACACCGACCGCACGACGCCTTCCGCAGCGGTCCCGAGATGCATGCCCGGATCTGCCTCGACAGCCGACAGCGCAACGCCGTCAAGACGATCAGCCACACCGACCAGGACTTCCTGCTCGACGTCTATGAGGTCCGGCCATGAGCGAGGCACTGGACTCGCTGACCGCCCAGCACGTGCGGTCCTCCATCGACGCGATGCGCAGCGCCGTACGCCTCCTCGCGGAGCGGGACCGCGACCTGTGGGTGGGCCCGTTCACCGACCTCGTCGACGCCCTGGCCGAGGTGGGGCGCACCGACCTCTGTCTCGGCCGGCTGGTCGAGGGCCACGCGGACGCGATGCGCATCCTCGACCAGGCCGCACGCCCCGCCGGGGAGGGCGTGTACGCCGTGTGGGCGTCGCGATCGGCCGGAACGGGCGTGTCGGCCGTCCGTGAGGGAGACCGGTGGCGGCTGTCCGGTGAGTCGCGGTTCTCCTCGGGCATCGACATCGCCGACCGGGCGCTCGTGCCCGGCTGGGTCGACGACCGGACCCATCTGCTGTTCGACCTGGCGGTCGCCGACGTGACACCCGACCGGGACACCTGGCACACGACGGCGATGAACGGCTCGCGCTCCTTCACGGTCACGGTCGACCTCGCGGCCGATGAGGACCAGGTGGTCGGCCCGCCCGGCTTCTACCTCGCCCGCCCGGGCTTCCCGATCGGTGGCCTCGAGGTGGCCGCGGTCTGGCTCGGCGGTGCGCGGTCGGTGCTCGAGCAGGTCGCGTCCGGCCTGCGCCGGTTCACCGCCAGCGCCCACCAGACGCGCCGCCTCGGCGTCATGGAGCAGGCCGTGTGGCTGGCCGGCGCGGCCGTCCAGCACACCGCGGCCCGGGTGCCGGCGCTGGAGGGCGACGCGCTGTTCCAGGAGACCGCGTCGGCACGCACAGCTGTCGTGACCGCCTGCGAGCAGGTGCTCGACGAGGCCGGCCGCATCGTCGGCCCCGGCGGACTGAGCACCGACGCCCGACTGGCACGCACGATCGCCGACCTCGGCCTCTACGTCCGCCAGCACCACCTCGACCTCACCTGGGAGTCGCTGGGTCGCGACGCGCTCCGGCGCCGCGAGGTGCGTGGATGACCCAGGTCCTGGCGGTGGTGCCAGCCGGCGACGAGGCGGGCACCATCCGCCGGGCGGCTGCGGGGCCTCAAGTCCGCGGATTCGCCGTCCGATGCTCTTGGTGACGGATCGAGCATGACCGTCAGCATCGCGCCACGGGGGCGCAGCCACCAGATCTGCCTGACGAACCGGCACACGAGGAGCTCACCATGCTGAAGAGGAACCGCGGGACCAGGAAGGCGCTGGCGGCCGCGCTGGCGTGCGCGGTGGTCGCGGCCCTCGCGGCCGTCGTCTTCACCGCAGGGAAGGACGCCGTGGTTCCGAGTGCCGACGCCGGCCAGGACGCCAGAGCGACGTCCGCCGACATCCGGGTGGGCAGCTTCAACGTGCTCAGCGTCTCCCTGGACCGCACCCAGGGCCTGCAGCGCCCCTGGAAGCAGCGTCGTGCCACCGTCATCTCGCAGATCACGGGCGAGCACGTCGACGTGATCGGGGTGCAGGAGGCCAACCCCAGCAACATCTACCAGTCGCGCCTCGTGGACGGCATCAGCCAGCTCAAGGACCTGCGCAACGGCCTGAACACGAGCGGCGGTTCGTTCGCGCTGACCAACGGCTACGCCTACAACTGCGCGAACTCGACGACGAGCTACAAGTGCCGCCCGGTCAACCGCAAGGCCTCGTTCGCCGACCGGATCCTCTACAACACCAAGACCGTGTCCCTGATCTCGCAGGACTCGATGCTCTACCAGCAGCAGGGTGCGGGGCACGCCAACCTCTACCTCGCCTGGGGCCTGTTCCGCAGCAAGGTCAACGGCCACGACTTCATCTTCACCAGCACGCATCTCGACCCGGTTCACCGTGGCATCCGTCGCGCACAGTGGCTGCAGATGATCAACCGCATCACGACGATCCGCCACGGTCGGCCGGTGATCAGCGTCGGCGACTTCAACTGCCAGAAGTTCGACGTGATGGCTCGCGACATGCTGCCGGCCATGCACCACGCAGGTCTCGGTGACGTGCTCAGCCAGCAGTACCGCGTCAACCCCAGCGTCAACGTCCGGGCCCAGAAGCGCATCAACGGCTGGGTGAACTCGCTGAACCACCTCAGTGCCAACGTCGCGTCGTTCGCCTATGAGGACGACCACAACAAGACCGGCAACAGCATCGACCACGTCTTCGCGATGAACACCCTGCCAGTCAAGGAGTTCAAGGTCGTGCTGGCCTTCAACCCGAACACCCTCCGGGTCACCGGCACCCTGCCGTCCGACCACAACATGCTGAGGGCAACCATCACGATCCCGTGACCTGCACGACCAGCTGACCTCGACCACCGTGGCCCGTGCGGCCACGGTGGTCGCCTGTCTCAGGCAGCTGCCGCGACCAGCAGCCTGCCACCGACCCACAGCGAGCCGAGCGTGACCAGCCAGAAGATCCCGACCCAGACGGTCCCTGGCAGGTGCGTGAGCCGCGCGAGGAGCGCGGCATCGGACGTGCGGTCGGTGCGACGACGGCGGTCCCGGTGCAGCTCCACGACGGCACGCGGCGCGGCGAGGAGCAGGAACCAGGTGACGACGTAGGCCGCCACGAGCTGCAGCTCCGTCGGCGCCCAGCGGGTGAGGACCAGCAGCACGGCCGCCACGAGCAGCACCGACCAGAGACCGAAGAAGTTGCGGATCTGGAGCAGCATCAGCCCGAGGAGCACCAGCAGTGCCCACAGCACGCCGACCGCGTGCCCGTGGGACAGCAGAGCCGCGGCGGCCAGACCCACCAGCGCCGGGCCGACGTAGCCGGCGGCAGCGGTCAGCACCATGCCCGGCCCAGTGCTGCGACCTGCCGAGACCGTCAGCCCGGAGGTGTCCGAGTGCAGCCGGATGCCCGCGAGGCGCCGCCCGCTGACCAGGGCCGCGACGCCGTGAGCGCCCTCGTGCGCGATGGTCACCAGGTGCCGGGTCCGCCGCCACGTCCCCGGCATCGCGGTGGCCGCGAAAGCGAGCGCACCGGTGGCCAGCACCAGCCAGAGCCCCGGCGCCGGTGCCATCACCGACACCCGGTCCCAGAGGTCGGCGCCCCGTGCTGAGCTCACCGGCCCAGCCTGCCACGAGCGGCAGGCGATCGCAGGAGTGGGCGGGGCGCCCAGCGGGTACGACTCCCACGACACGTCGGTGACGACGGGCGTCCCCCACGAGCTTCGAAGGACGGAACACATGAGCGACCTGCCGACCGTCGCCCTCCTGGGCACCGGCACGATGGGAGCCGGGATGGCTCGCAACATCGCCGGTGCCGGGATCCCGCTGCGGGTCTGGAACCGCACCCGCTCCAAGGCGGAGCCGCTCGCCGAGGCCGGCGCGGAGGTGGCCGACACGGCCGCCGACGCGGTGCGCGGCGCCGACGTCGTGATCACCATGCTGTTCGACGCGGACTCCGTCGTGGCGGCGCTGGAGGAGGCCCGCGACGGGCTGACCCCCGGCACCGTGCTGCTGCAGCAGTCCACGGTCGGCGTCGAGGGCACGGCCACCCTGGCCGCGCTGGCCGAGGAGCTCGGGCTGGTCTTCGTGGACGCACCCGTGCTGGGCACCAAGAAGCCGGCCGAGGCCGGTGCCCTGGTGGTGCTGGCCTCCGGCCCCGGCGACACCCTGACCTCCCTGGAGCCGGTCCTGGCGGCGGTCGGGTCCCGCACCGTGCGGCTCGGCGAGGCCGGCGAGGGGACCCGGCTCAAGCTGGTCGCGAACTCCTGGGTGCTGACGGTCCTGGAGGGCATCGCCGAGGCGCTGACCTTCGCCCGGTCCCTCGACCTGGACCCGGCTCTGTTCCTCGAGGCCGTCAGGGGCGGCGCGATGGACGCGCCGTACGTCCAGCTCAAGGGCAGCGCCATGCTGGCCGGCGACTTCACCCCGGCGTTCGGTCTCGACGGCGCCGCCAAGGACGCCGGGCTGATGCTCGACGCCGCGCGGGCCGTGGGCGGCGAGGTCGCCTTCGTGGAGGTCGCCCACCGCTACCTGACGAAAGCCTCCGAGGCCGGGCTCGGCGACGAGGACATGGCGGCGACGTACCTGGCGCACTGAGCGCGCCCGACCAGGGAGGGCCGGGAGTGCGAGGTACCGCACATCGGGAGTGACGAGGCGGCCTCGCGGTGTTAGCCTTCACTTAGTTAGGACAGCCTTACCTCTCCCCAAGGACGTTCCATGCTGGCGAACTACCTGATCGGGCTCCGCGAAGGCCTCGAGGCCACCCTCGTCGTCGTCATCTTGGTGGCCTACGTCGTCAAGTCCGGTCGGCGGGAGCTGCTCCGCCCGATCTGGGGCGGTGTCGCCGTCGCCGTGCTGGTCTCACTCGGCTTCGGAGCGCTGCTGACCTTCGGCCCCCGCGGGCTCAGCACCCCGGCCCAGGAGGCCCTCGGCGGCACGCTGTCGATCGTCGCGGTCGGGTTCGTCACCGCGATGGTGATGTGGATGGCCCGCTCGGCCCGCAGCCTGTCCGGTGACCTGAAGGGCCGGGTCGACAAGGCCGCGGCCGCCGGTGGGCTGGGCGTGGTGCTGGTGGCGATGCTCGCCGTCGGCCGTGAGGGACTGGAGACCGCGCTGTTCCTGTGGGCCGCGACCCAGGCCGCCACCGGCTCCTCGAGCGGACCGCTGATCGGCGGTGCCGCCGGCCTGCTCTCGGCGGTGCTGGTCGGCTACCTGTTCTACAAGGGAGCGCTCAAGATCAACCTGGCCGTCTTCTTCAAGTGGACCGGTGTCGTGCTGATCGTGGTGGCCGCCGGCGTCCTCGGCTATGGCGTCCACGACCTGCAGGAGGCCGGCCTCCTGCCGGGCCTCAACAGCCTGGCGTTCGACGTCCGCGGCGCCATGGACGCCAACAACGTGATGCGCACCCTGGCCGCGCTCCTGAAGGGCGTCTTCAACTTCTCGCCCGACACGACTTGGCTCCAGGCGGTCGCCTGGGTCGCCTACATCGGCACCGTGATGCCGTTGTTCTTCCGCGTGATCCGTCGCAGCAGCACCCCGCCGGCCCCGGCCCCGCGGGTGCCTGCGGGCACCGCGTCCTGACCGTCCTCTTCTCGACCGTCCTGTCCTCGACCCTCCCTGAAGGACCCTCCACGTGAAGCACCCGAGAGTCGCTGCCGCCCTGGTGGGTGCGCTCGCGCTCCCCGCGCTGGCCGCGTGCACCGACAACACCACCACGTCCTCGTCCTCCGGCGCAGGCGACGGCCGGACGATCAGCGTCACCTCCGACGACACGTCCTGCACGCTGTCGGTGGACAGGGCCTCCGCGGGCAACCTGGTCTACAAGGTCAAGAACACCGGCGACAAGGTCACCGAGTTCTACCTCTACGGCTCCGACGGGCTGCGGATCGTCGGCGAGGTCGAGAACGTCGGACCCGGCCTGACGCGCGACCTGGTGATCAACGTGCCGGCGGGGAAGTACGTCCCGACCTGCAGGCCGGGGATGGTCGGCAAGGGCATCCGCTCTGCGTTCACGGTCACCGAATCAGGTGGGAAGAGCGCCGTCTCAGGCGCCACCGCGCAGCAGGTCGCAACCGCCAACGCGCAGTACCAGTCCTACGTCCGTGACCAGACCGAGCAGCTGCTCGCCGGCACGAAGCGGTTCGTCGCGACGTACAAGGACGGGAACGACGCCACGGCCCGCGCGCTGTTCCCCGTGGTGCGCCGGCACTACGAGCGGATCGAGCCGGTCGCGGAGTCCTTCGGCGACCTCGACCCGCGCATGGACCTGCGCGAGGCGGATGTCGAGCAGGGCGCGAGGTGGACCGGCTGGCACCGGATCGAGAAGGACCTCTGGCCTCCGAGGAGCGGCTACACCCCGCTGACCGGGCCCGGGCGTGCGAAGGTCGCCGACCAGCTGCTCGCCGACAACGCCACGCTGCACGCCCGCGTCCAGAAGCAGAGCTTCACCGTGGACCAGATCGCCAACGGTGCCAAGGGACTGCTCGACGAGGTGGCGAAGAGCAAGATCACCGGCGAGGAGGAGATCTGGTCGCACACCGACCTCTATGACTTCCAGGCCAACGTGGACGGAGCGCGCGTCGCCTTCGAGGGTCTGCAGCCGGTGCTGAGCGCCAAGGACCCCACGCTGGAGAAGCAGATCGACTCCCGGTTCACCGCCCTGCAGAAGCTCCTCGACCACTACAGGCGCGGCTCGGGATGGGTCAGCTACACCGACCTGACCAGGCCGCAGGTCAAGGCGCTCTCCGACGCCGTGAACGCCCTCTCCGAGCCGCTGTCCAAGCTCACGGCAGCCGTGGCGCTCTGAGGGCATGAGCGAGACGAGCCAGGGGACCTCCGGCTCCGGCGTCAGCCGGCGACGGCTGCTCGGCTACGCCGGGGCGGGTGCCGCGCTGGGAGCGGCGGGCTTCGCAGGCGGCATGGGCACCGCCCGGGCCACCGAGGCGGAGGCCGGCCACGGCGTCGACCGCTACCCGTTCCACGGGACGCACCAGGCGGGCATCGTCACGCCGGCCCAGGACCGGGTGCACTTCGCGTCCTTCGACGTGACCACGACCTCGCGCGCCGAGCTGCTGATGCTGCTCCGTGCGTGGACGGCCGCCGCCGCCGCGATGACGCAGGGACACCCGGTGGGGGGCGGCGCACCGCTCCCCTACGACTCGCCCCCCGCAGACACCGGTGAGGCGACCGGGCTGTCCCCCTCGAAGCTCACCTTGACCTTCGGCTTCGGCCCGACGCTCTTCCGCAAGGACGGCAAGGACCGCTTCGGGATCGCGGACAGGCAGCCCGCTGCGCTGCGCCGGCTGCCGCACTTCTCTGCCGATCTGCTCCGCGCCGAGCGCAGCGACGGCGACCTGTGCGTGCAGGCGTGCGCAGAGGACCCGCAGGTCGCCGTCCATGCGATCCGCAACCTCTCCCGGATCGCCTTCGGCAGCGCAGCCCTGCGCTGGTCGCAGCTCGGATTCGGGCGGACGTCGTCCACGTCGACGACCCAGGCCACGCCACGCAACCTGTTCGGGTTCAAGGACGGCACCGCCAACCTCAAGGCCGAGCAGCCCGCGCTCGTCGACGAGCACGTGTGGGTCGGGGCCGACGACGACCCGAAGGCGCCTTGGCTGGCAGGCGGGTCCTTCCTGGTCGCCCGCCGGATCAACATGGTCATCGAGAGCTGGGACCGCACCTCGCTCAGCGAGCAGGAGCAGCTGGTCGGACGCGACCGGGCCCACGGAGCCCCGCTGTCCGGTGGGACGGAGCTCACCGCCCCGGAGCTCGCGCTGATGGGCTCCGACGACAAGCCGATCATCGCCACCGACGCCCACGTGCGGCTCGCCCACCCCTCGCAGAACGACGGCGTCCGGATGCTGCGGCGCGGCTACAACTTCACCGACGGCAACGACGAGCTCGGCCGGCTCGACGCGGGCCTGTTCTTCATCGCCTTCGTGCGCGACCCCGACACGCAGTACATCCCCATGCAGGCCAAGCTGTCGCGCGACGACGGGCTGATGGAGTACCTCTCCCACACGGGGTCAGCACTGTTCGCCGTACCTCCCGGGGTCCGCAAGGGCGGCTTCGTCGGGGACTCCCTCTTCGCCTGACATCCCTGCAGACGCGCCGGGTCGGCGGGGTCGAGCCCGGCAGACGCGCCGGGTCGGCGGGGTCCAGCCCGGCAGACGCGCCGGGTCG
>JBDTXF010000067.1:0-9640 GCA_040006355.1 Nocardioidaceae bacterium
GTGCTGGTGGTCTGGTCGGTGGTGCTGTCGTTCTCGTCGAGCATCTGCTCTCCTTGGCCCCCGGGACGCCGGGTGACCGGCCTCCGCGCGGGGGCGTGTCAGTCGTCAGACCGGACGAGCCGGTCGGACGCAAGCCTGCGGAAGATGCCTCGCTCCGCCATCAGGCGGTGCGGAGCAGCGGCGACGTTCTCCGGGTAAGCGTCACATGGGAGACCTGCTGGACCGTCCGCGGTCAGCGGCTGCGTTCGACCGGAGCTGTCACCAGCGGTCACGCCGTGTCGCGGTTGAGTGCCAACGGATCGCCCACCGTGCCGGTCTCCGCGTCCAACGGACCCTGGGCGAGTCGCTCGTGGAACGGAGCGACCTCCGCCTCGAGCCCGGAGATGATGCGAAGTCCGGCGAGGACGTCGTCGGGTCTCACGGTCGGGGTTCCGTGCCGCAAGACCATCTCGAGTATCGCACACTCCCCCGTCCCACCCGTCTCACCGCGGGAGCGGAGGCTCACCACGGCGTGGCGGGAGTCGAAGGTCCGCATCCCCTTCTTGGTCATCCGCTCCACGAGCACCTCCCCGCGGGCGAGGTACGCCGCCACCGCGCGTGCGGCCGCCTCCTCGGACAGGTCGGGCACCCGGGTGCGCCAGACGCTCGCCTCCAGGCGGTCGGCCAGGGACCCGCCCGAGGACGTCACGACCTCGAGCACGTCGAGCCCCGGGGGCAGCGCCTCGTCGAGCGCGGCGAGCACGGCGGCGGGGTCGGTCTGCCGGGCGAGGCCGATCTCGAGGTACTCCGCCTCGCTGGCCGCCCCGGTCGGCGAGGCACCGGCGTAGGAGATCCGGGGGTGCGGGTTGAAGCCGGAGGAGTAGGCCATCGGCACCCGGGCGCGGACGATCGCCCGCTCGAAGGCGCGCGAGAAGTCCCGGTGACTGGTGAAGCGCAGCCGGCCGCGCTTGGCGTAGCGCACCCGGAGGCGCTGCACGGGCGGCGCCTGCTGCTCGGGCTGTTCGCGCACGGGCGGCACTGTACCGGCCAGGCACCGGCGCTCCGGTGTGCCGCCCGCCTGCCCCTGACCCCCGGCCCGGGACTCGGCTGCGCGAGGATGACGCGGTGAGCAGTGCAGCGGTCCGGTCAGACGGCGCGACGACCGGCCCGGAGAGCCGTGCTCAGCGGGCCCTCGTCGTGGTCGGCATCGTGGTCCTCGGGTTCAACCTCCGCCCGGCGGCGGTGAGCATCGGGCCGGTGCTCGACGAGATCACCGGCGGCCTCGGCATGTCGTCGACCACGGCCGGGGTGCTCACCACCCTGCCGGTGCTGGCGTTCGCCGGCTTCGGTGCGCTGGCGCCGTGGGCGGCGCGGGCCATGGGGATGCACCGGGTCACCCTGCTGGCCCTGCTGGCCGTCGTGGCCGGGCTCGCACTCCGCTCCCGCACCCACAGCATCGCGGTGTTCCTGCTGCTGTCCCTGGTGGCGCTGGGCGGCATGGCCACCGCGAACGTGCTGCTGCCGTCGCTGGTCAAGCTGCACTTTCCCCGGCGGGTGGGTCTGATGACCTCGGTCTACACCACCGCACTCGCCGTCGGACTGACCCTCGCGTCGGTGCTGACGGTCCCCGTCTCGGACCACTTCGGATCGTGGCGGTGGGGACTGTTCGCGTGGGCCCTGACCGCCACGCTGGCCGCGTTCCCGTGGTTGGCGCTGGCGCGCCGGGACCGCTCCCCCGAGCCGGCGGGTCGTGGCATCTCGCTGGGGGCCGTCGCCCGGACCCGCCTCGGCTGGTGCATGGCGGTGTTCTTCGGGTTCCAGTCGCTGCAGGCCTACTCGGTGTTCGGCTGGTTCGCCAAGATCTTCCGCGACGCCGGCTACTCCGCGGGAGAGGCCGGCCTGCTCCTCGGGGTGATCACCGCGATGAGCATCCCGCTGTCCTTCGTGCTCCCGACGTGGACGGCGAGGATGCGCACCCAGACCTGGCTGGTCGTCCCGCTGGTCGGGTGCTACGCGGTCGGCTACCTCGGGATGATCCTCGCCCCGGCGGCCGGCGCGTGGCTCTGGGCGGTGATCATCGGCATCGGCGCCGCGATCTTCCCGGTCGTGCTGACGCTGATCGGGCTGCGGGCGCGCACCCCGGACGGCGTCGCCGCGCTGTCCGGGTTCGCCCAGTCGGTGGGCTACCTGATCGCCGCAGTCGGCCCGTTCGGCATGGGGGTGCTCTTCGACCTGAGCGGGGGCTGGACGGTCCCCCTGGTCGCCCTGTTGGTGCTGCTGGTGCCTCAGCTCGTCGCCGGGCTGCTGGTCGCGCGCCCGTCGTACGTCGAGGACCAGATCAGATCGCGCTGAGCGGCAGCAGCGTCCTGCCGGTCGGCCCGATCTGGATCTCGGTGTCCATCTGCGGGCAGACGCCGCAGTCGTAGCAGGGTGTCCAGCGGCAGTCCTCGACCTCGACGTCCGAGGCCGGGTCGACGGCGTCCTGCCAGTCCTCCCAGAGCCAGTCCTTGTCGAGCCCGGAGTCCAGGTGGTCCCAGGGCAGCACCTCGGCGTAGTCGCGCTCGCGGGTGGTGAACCAGTCCAGGTCGACCCCGGTGCCGGCGAGTGCCTGCGTGGCGCTCGCCTCCCAGCGCTGGTAGGAGAAGTGCTCGGACCAGCCGTCGAAGCGTGCCCCGTCCCGCCAGGCGGCCTCGATCACCCGGCCGACGCGCCGGTCGCCGCGCGACAGCAGGCCCTCGATGATGCCCGGTCGGCCGTCGTGGTAGCGGAAGCCGATCGCGCGGGCGAACTTCTTGTCGGCGCGCACGTCGTCGCGCAGCTTCTTCAGCCGGGCGTCCGTGGTCTCATGGTCCAGCTGCGCCGCCCACTGGAACGGCGTGTGCGGCTTCGGCACGAACCCGCCGATCGACACCGTGCACCGGATGTCGTTCTGCCCGGACACCTCACGGCCCTTGGCGATCACCTTCTTCGCGAGGTCCGCGATCTGCAGGACGTCCTCGTCGGTCTCGGTGGGCAGACCGCACATGAAGTAGAGCTTCACCTGACGCCAGCCGTGGGAGTACGCCGTGGCGACCGTCCGGATCAGGTCCTCCTCGGTGACCATCTTGTTGATCACCTTGCGCAGCCGCTCCGAGCCGCCCTCCGGGGCGAAGGTGAGCCCGGAGCGCCGGCCGTTGCGGGAGAACTCGTTGGCCAGCGTGACGTTGAAGGCGTCGACCCGCGTCGAGGGCAGCGACAGCGACACGTTGGAGCCGTCGTAGCGGTCCGCGAGGCCCTTGGCGACCTCACCGATCTCGCTGTGGTCGGCACTCGAGAGCGACAGCAGGCCGACCTCCTCGAAGCCGGTCGCCCGGATGCCGTTCTCGACCATGTCGCCGATGGTGGTGATCGACCGCTCGCGCACCGGCCGGGTGATCATCCCGGCCTGGCAGAACCGGCAGCCCCGCGTGCAGCCACGGAAGATCTCCACCGAGAACCGCTCGTGCACGGTCTCTGCCAGCGGCACCAGCGGCTTCTTGGGGTAGGGCCAGGCGTCGAGGTCCATCAGGGTGTGCTTGTGCACCCGCCACGGGACCCCGGAGGCGTTGGGTACGACGCGCCTGATCCGGCCGTCGGGGAGGTAGTCGACGTCGTAGAACCTCGGGACGTAGACCGACCCGGACGCGGCCAGGCGGAACAGCAGCTCGTCGCGCGGCGTGCGGCCGGCGAGACCGGGCCTGCCCTCGTCCTTCCACTCCCGGACGACCTCGGAGATGGCCAGCACGATCTCCTCGCCGTCGCCGAGCACGGCCGCGTCGAGGAAGTCCGCGACCGGCTCGGGGTTGAAGGCCGCGTGGCCACCGGCCAGCACCACCGGGTCGTCCTCGCCGCGGTCCCGGGCGTGCAGCGGGATGCCGGCGAGATCCAGGGCGGTGAGCATGTTGGTGTAGCCGAGCTCGGTGGAGAACGACAGCCCGAACACGTCGAACGCGCGGACTGGCCGGTGGTTGTCGACGGTGAACTGTGGGATCGGTCCGTGCGCGTCCCCTGCGCGCATCACGGCCTCCATGTCCGGCCACACCGAGTAGGTGCGCTCCGCGACGATCCAGTCCCGTTCGTTGAGCACCTCGTAGAGGATCTGGACGCCCTGGTTGGGCAGTCCGATCTCGTAGGCGTCGGGGTACATCAGCGCCCAGCGGACCATCGAGCCCCCCGTCGCCGCGTCCCAGTCCTTCGGCGTGGAGTTCAGCTCGCCGCCGACGTACTGGATGGGCTTCGAGACCGTGGGCAGCAGCGGCTCCAGGCGGGGGAACACGGACTCGGCGGCGGGCGACGGCACGGCAGGCTCCAGAGCTGGTGAGAGGGATGAGGCCTCAGACTACGTGCTGCTCCTCGGCTCAGAAACGGGAGCGGTGCATGCGCGTGCGGGCGACCCCGAGGCCCTCGGCGCTGCGCAGGTGGATGTTCTGCAGCAGCCCGATCGCCATCAGGCTGGCGAACATCGAGCTCCCGCCGTACGACACGAGAGGAAGGGGTACGCCGGTGACCGGCATGATCCCGAGGCACATGCCGATGTTCTGGAACGCCTGGAAGCCGAACCAGCACGCGATCCCCGCCGCGGCGACCCGGCCGAACAGGTCCGTGGAGCGCATCGAGATCCGCAGCGCCCGCCAGAGCACCACCCCGAGCAGCGCGATCAGCAGAGCGGAGCCGACCAGGCCGAGCTCCTCGCCGGCCACGGTGAAGATGAAGTCGGTGTGCTGCTCGGGCACGAACCCCGACTTCGTCTGGGAGCCGCCGAACAGGCCCTGGCCGAAGATGCCGCCGTTGCCGATCGCGATCCGGGCCTGGGTGGTGTTGTAGCCCGCACCACGCGGATCGAGGTCCGGGTTGGTGAAGGCCATGAAGCGGTCGATCTGGTAGGCCTTCAGCACGTGCAGCCGGACGGCGAGGGTGGCTGCGGTGACTCCCCCGGCGAAGAGCGCGAAGAGCCAGCTGCGGGAGGCGCCGGACACGGCGATCACGCCGAAGACGGTCGCCGACAGCACCAGCATGGTCCCGAGGTCGGGCTGCAGCAGGATCAGAGCGGCCGGCACCGCTGCGATGGCGAGCATCCCGCCGACCTCGACCGAGCGGACCTCCCAGCGCGCGGTGGTGCTCAGCGAGCCCTCCGTGCGCTCCGCGACCAGCAGGGCCATCCCGATCACCACGGCCAGCTTGGCGAACTCGGCCGGTTGGATGGACATCCCGCCGAGCTGGATCCACGAGCGCGAGCCGTTGATCGTCGAGCCCATGAAGAGCACCAGCACGAGGCCGGCCACCGAGCCGGCGTAGACGAGGGGGGCCAGGATCCGGACCCACCGGTGGTCGGTCGCGGCGACCATCACGCCCAGGACCACCCCGATGGCGATGTTGACCAGCTGCTTCTTGAAGTAGGAGCTCGGGTCCCCCGAGGTCAGGTCGTTGCGGGCCGAGGTCGCCGACCACACCAGGACCGCACCGAGGGCGAGCAGCAGCGCGGAGGCGGACATCAGCACCCAGTCGAGACTGACCGCGCGGACCCGGGTGGTCGTCTCGGCTCGGACGGTGCGCGGACGCACCGCGACGACGGTCATCGCTTGCCCTTCGTGGGTGTCGGCTCCGGCGGGAGGATCTCGCCGTCCTTGGCGAAGACGGGGAGGCGCGACGGCGGCTTCGCGTCGGGCAGCACGGCCTTCTTGGTGCTCACCTTCATGCCGCTCACGCCGTACAGCGACTCCCAGATCCTGCGCACCGCTGGACCGGACGTGCCGGAGCCGGTGCCGCCCTGGGTGACCATCATCAGCACGACGTACCTCTTGTCGTAGGACGCCACCCACGACGTGCTCTGCTTGCCGTGCACCTCGGCCGACCCGGTCTTGGAGCGGATGTGGATCTTGTCCAGCGGGAAGTTCAGGAACTTCCAGGCGGTCGTGCCGGTCTTCGCAGTGCCGAGCAGGGCCCGGTCGATGTACCGCAGCGAGCTGTCGGTGACCTTGATGTGGCCGACCTTCCGGGGCGGGATCCGCTTCACCACCCTGCCGTCCGGGGCGACGATCGCCTTGGCCACCCGCGGCTCGTAGAGGGTGCCGCCGTTGGCGAGCGCGGCGTAGGCCCGCGCGGACTGCAGCGGGGTGACCAGCGTGTCGCCCTGGCCGATCACGAAGTTCACCGCGTCTCCGGCACGGTACTGGTAGCCCTCGACGCAGAACTCGCGGGCGAAGACGTGCAGGAAGTCGTTGCCGGCCCGCTTCCCGATCTTGCAGTAGTAGCTCTTGTTGGCCTCCCAGTACGCCTTCTTCCACGTCCGGTCGGCGATGCGGCCGGACGCCTCGCCGGGGATGTCGATGCCGGTGGGCTTGCCGAAGCCGAACATCTTGGCCGTCTTGACCAACGGGTCCTTGGCGTGGACGTCGGACTTGTCGGTGCCGTACTTCTGCCAGAGGCGGTAGCCCACCCGGTAGAAGAACGTGTCGCAGGAGATCTGCAGGGCCTTGTCGAAGCCGATCAGTCCGTAGGACTCCGACTCGTAGTTCTTGAAGAACCGGTTGCCGACCTGGAACCCCGGCGAGCAGTCCAGCCGGGTGCCGGTGCCGAAGCCGTTGTTGAGCGCTCCGGCGGTCATCACCGGCTTCCAGGTCGACCCGGGGGCGAACTGGCCCTGGGTCGCCCGGAACAGCAGCGGGTAGCGCGCCTTGGCCGAGTAGAGCCGCCTGAGCTGCTTGCTGGTGATCCCGCCGACCCACTCCTGCGGGTCGTACGTCGGGGCGCCGGCCATCGCGACCACCCGGCCGTTCTGGGCGTCGAGCACCACCACCGCACCGGAGTCGGCGACGTAGTTCCGGCCGCTCACCTTGTCGAAGGTCTTGCGGGCGGTCGCGATCGTGGTGTGCAGCTGCTTCTCGACGACACCCTGCACCCGCGAGTCGAGGGAGGTCACGACCGTGTCGCCGGCGCGACCGTCGACCTCGCCCGAGTCGCCCAGGACGCGACCCATCGAGTCGACGGCGACCTGCTTGTAGCCGGGCCGCCCACGCAGGTAGCGGTCGTACTCCTTCTCCAGGCCGGCCCGGCCCACGACCGACGCCCCGTGCACCGAGGTGTCGTGCCGGGCCGTGGCCTCCTTGAGCTCGTCGGCGGTGATCGGGCTGAGGTAGCCGAGCAGGTGCGCCGCGTTCACGCCGTACGGCGCGGGGTAGGACCGCACGCTCTGGGAGTCGACGAGCACCGACGGGAAGTCCTCGCCCTGCTCCATGATCGAGACGGCGATCTTCTCCTTGACGTCCTCGGCGACGGGCACCGGCTGGTAGGGCGAGCCGTTCCAGCACGTGCCGGAGACGGCCCCGGGCTCGCCGCAGAGCAGGGTCCGCGCCCTGATCTTCCCCACCGGCGTGTGCACGGCGTGAGCGAGCCGTCGCAGCAGCGCGCCCTGCTGGGGGTCGGTCAGCTTGTGCAGCAGCGTGCGGTCGAGACTGACCACCCACGAGGTGCGGTTCGCGAGCGGGGGACGGCCCAGGTCGTCGACGATCAGGCCGCGCGCGGGCTGCACGACGAGCTCGCGCACGGACTGCTCCGCGGCCTGGGCCTGGTAGGCCTCCCCGCCGAGCACCTGCATGTACCAGAGCCGCCCGAACAGCGTCACGAAGAGCGCGAGGACGAGCGCCTGGACGACGAAGAGCCGCAGCCGTCCCTTGGTGGCGCTGGACGCACGCAGCCGGCCCGTGCTCGAGTCACCCCGGTGCCCGGCCGACGCCATCAGTACGCGACCTGGTGCGGCTCGAGGCGGCGGAACAGCCGCAGCAGCACCGGGAGCACGAACGGGGTGACCAGCACGTCGTAGAGCACGGAGACGGGGATCACCTGCAGCGCCTCCCCGACCGGGATCGAGGGGTCGTGGAGCAGCATGCCGCTGAGGGCGAACAAGGAGGTGCCGACGAACGAGCACGCCGCGACGGTGACCACTGCGGCGACCGCGGAGGTGCCGGCGTCGTGCCGCACCCGCCCGGCGAGGTAGCCGACGACGACCAGGGCGAGCGCCCAGCGTCCGACGACGTGGTCGGCGGGCGGTGCGAGGTCGATCGCGAGGCCGCCGACGAATCCGAGCACGGCCGCGAACTCCGGGCCGCGGACCAGCGCCGCCGCGACCACCACGATCAGGGCTAGGTTCGGGACCACGCCGTCCACGGACAGCAGCGAGAACACCGCCACCTGGAGCACGACAGCCAGCACCAGGACACCGGCGAGCACGAGGGCGCGAAGGGCGGACACGTCAGTTGGCTCCCTCTGCGGTGATCACGGTGCGGTCGCTCGTGGTGCCCTTGTCCACGACCACGCCGACCAGGTCGAGCGAGGTGAAGTCGACGTAGGGCGTGATCACGGCCCGCATGGACTGCTGGCGTGGGCTGCTGTAGACCGCCGCCACCCGGCCGATCGGGATGCCCGCGACGTACGGTGCGCCGTTCCTGCTGCCCCAGGTGACCAGCGAGTCGCCCTTGGCCACCGAGGCGGAGGCGTCGACGAGGTCGAGGTCGAGGCGCGCGTTGCTGCCGACCTGGCCCCGGCCGCGGAGGAAGCCGATCTCCATGCTCGAGCCGAGCCGGCCGCCGACGACGGACTCCTGGTCGGCGAGCAGCAGCACGGTCGCCGTCGAGCGGTCCGCGCGCAGCACCCGGCCGACGAGGCCGTCGTTGTTGAGCACCGTCAGGTCCGGGCGCACCCCGGAGGTGGTGCCGGCGTCGATCGTCACGGTGCGCGAGAACGACTGCGCCGGTCCCATCGCGACCACCCGGGCCGGGACCAGCGCATAGCCGGTGCTGCGGGAGCCGGCCAGCATGCCGTCGAGCTCGGCGGCGCGGTTGCGGCTGAGAGCGGTGCCCGCGAGCCGGCTGGTGAGCCGGGAGTTCTCGGCCTCGAGTCGGGCCACGTCGCCGCGCAGCTGGTTCGTGGTGCGGAAGTGTTCGGGCACCGCGGCAAACGGGCGTACGGCGGCCGCGGTGGTGCTCTCGACCGGGCCGAAGAGGTCTCCGGCGGCGGAGCGGACCGGGTCCAGGGGCGAGCTGCTCCCTCCGCGCGCGTCCAGGGTGATCAGGGTCAGGCAGGCGAGGAGCAGCAGGACCGGGACCGCACGGTTCGGCCGCCGGCCGGGGGACGTCGGTGGCATCGTCGGGGTCTACCCCGCCCTCGTCGGGGTGCTCATCACCGTGCTCATCGCCGTGCTCATCGCCGGGGCTCCGAGACGAGGACCTGCTGCAGCGCCTCGAACTCCTCGACGCACTTGCCGGCGCCCATCGCCACCGAGCGCAGCGGCTCCTCGGCGATGTGCACGGGCAGGCCCGTCTCGTGCCGGATCCGCTCGTCCAGGCCGCGCAGCAGCGCCCCGCCGCCGCTCAGCACGAGTCCACGGTCCATGATGTCGCCGGCCAGCTCGGGAGGCGTCTGGTCCAGGGTGGTGCGGACCGCGTCGATGATGGCGTGCAGCGGCTCCTCGAGGGCCATCCGCACCTCGGCCGAGGAGACGACCACGGTCTTGGGGAGTCCGGAGACCATGTCGCGGCCCCGGACCTCGGCCTCGGGCTCCTGGGCCATCGGGAACGCCGAGCCGAGGGTCATCTTGATCTCCTCGGCGGTGCGCTCCCCCAGCATCAGGGAGTACTCCTTCTTCATC
>JBDTXF010000068.1:0-9633 GCA_040006355.1 Nocardioidaceae bacterium
CCGCGACGCAGCAGGTCGAGCACCGAGAGCCCGACAGCGACGAGCACCCCAGGCAGCACCCCGACCACGATCACGGCGACCGTGGTGGCGAGCGCGATCAGGAACTCCGTGCGCCGGAAGCCCGCCAGCCGCCGGAACTCGGCGATGTCGACCAGGCGCATCGCGGCGTAGACCACAACCGCACCGAGGGCGGCGGTGGGAAAGGAGGCGAGCAGCGGACGAAGGGTGAAGACGGCCAGGATGGTGGTGGCCACGGTGACCAGGCCGACGAGCTGGGTTCGTCCGCCCACCGCGTGCCCGATGGCCGTGCGGCTGCCGCTGCTGCTGACGGGGAAGCCGTGCATCAGGCCCGAGGCGAGGTTCGCTGCACCGAGCGCCAGGAGCTCCCGCTTGGCGTCGATGCGCTCATCTCGTCGGTTCGCGAAGGCGCGCCCAGTCAGGATGTTGTCGGTGTAGCCGACGAACGCCACCCCCAGCGCAGCCGGGACCAGCGACAGCACGCCGTCGAGGGACACGTGTGGCAGGGCTGGGACGGGGAGTCCCGCCGGGATGGTGCCGATGACGGTGATCCCGCGCTCACGCAAGCCCAGCAGCGCCACTGCACCAGCCGCACCGAGCATGCCTATCAGGGCCATCGGCGCGCGTGGGGCCACGAGGCTGCCGACCTGCATCACAGCCAGTGTGACCAGCCCGAGCGTGAGCGTCAGGGTGTCCAGTGCACCGACATGGCGCACGACATAGGCGAGCTCGGGCCAGAAGCCGTTCGCTGCCACATCGATCCCGGTGAGCTTGCCGAGCTGGGAGACGATCATGAGCGCCGCGACGCCGGACATGTAGCCGACGAGCACCGGGCGGGAGAGGAGCTCGGCAAGGAAGGCCAGCCGTCCGAGCCACGCCAGCACACAGAGGGCCGCCACCACCAGGCACAGCGCGGCAGCGAGGTCTGCGTACTCCTGCGACCTGGGGGTGGCCAGTGATCCGATGGCGGCGGCGGTCAACAGCGCGGTGGTCGACTCGGGACCCACCGACAGCTGGCTGGAGGTCCCCAGCGCGGCGTAGGCGAGGAGCGCGCCGACCGACGCCCACAGCCCGACGACCGCGGGCAGCCCGGCAACCTCGGAGTACGCCATCACCTGGGGGACGAGGTACGCCGTGATGGTCACGCCCGCGAGGACATCACCGCGAAGCCAGGCTCGTCGGTAGCCCACGGTCCACGCCGGAGACGGAACTCGCCGGGCCATGCACTCAACCTAAGGGACAGGTGTATCTGAAGCACCCGTCTTGCTTGCGTCGGCAGAGCTTCAGGTGACGAGACGTCGAGGGAGTCCGCTCGGCGAAGTCGAGTGCCGATCTGAGTACGTGAACTGGTGCCAGGGCCATCGAGGGCAGGCACAGTCATGAGCATGAACCGACAATTCACCCGCACCCGTGCTGCGCCCTCCCGGGCAACCCGCCCATCAACCAGGAGTCGAGACGTTGCGGGCCGCACCTGGCACCGGTCGTGTTCGCCGCCGCCGGAGCCCTCACGGTCTCCGGGTGCAGCATCGCCATCGACACCCCGTCAGCGGTTCGGTGGTCCCTGACGCGCACGGGGCCGCGACCCCGCGCACGACCCCGCTGAAGGCGGCGTACCACGACATCGAGGCCACCGACGGGCTCTGGAGGATCAACGGCCACGAAGGCTCCTACACGACGCCTACTCCGGTCTCGAGGTCTCCTGAGCCATTTCGCAGGTATACGAGCACCGAACGCCGGAACGGCAGAGGCCGGTGTAGGTGCCGATCAGATGAGTGGTGCCCCTTCAGCCGGGTAGACGCCATATCGTTCGTTGAGCCGGAGGATCACGTCGGGGTCGGGCTGTCCGTCGGTCGACGCGACGTATGCGGACACCTCGGCGAAGAAGTGCTCGAAGCCGCTCGGGTTGATCAGTCCGAGGGCGCGCACCGGCTCGTCGCCGAGGTTGGCGAACGTGTGGGGCAGGCCCCGCGGCATCCACAGGAACGCGCCTGCCGCGACCTCGAAGCGTTGCTCGCCGACCTCGGCGGTGAGCATCCCCTCGATGATGTAGACGCCCTCGTCCTCGCGGGTGTGCATGTGTCTCGAAGGTCCGGCCGTCCGCGGTGGGAGCACGCCCTCGCCAAGGGACATCCCGCCGCTGCGCTTCCCGTCGACCACCACCCGCCAGGGCGTCGTGCGCTGGGCCGGTGCGTCGACCAAGAACGGTCTGGCTGTCGTCATTGGAGGCTCTCCCTTTTCACTAGAGACGATCACTAGTGATCGACGTTGGCTAGTGTTGGACTGAGCGGAGGTGTCCGTCAAGCGCGGCTACACCGGCACCCGCATGGCCGACGTCGCCACGGCCGCCGGCGTAGCGGTGCAGACGGTCACTTCGGCTTCCACACCAAGCCCGAGTTGCTAGCGGCCTGCTAGGACCATGCCGTGCTCGGTGAGGACGATCCGAGCCCGCATCCGAAACAGCCGTGGTACGCCGCGATGCCGGCTGCCACCTCGGCCGACGAGTCCGTGGCCCACGTCATCGCGGGCAACATCGCGATCTGCGAGCGAGTAGCGGTCATCGACGCCACCGTGCTGGTCGCCCACTGGAGCTCGACCTTCGGGCTGCACCCCCGATCTCACCGAGGAAAGGGCCAACGACCTCGTCCTGATGCTGTCGCGGCCCGCTCACTATCGCGAGCTCGTGGTCGAGAGCGGATGGAGCAGCGACGACTACAGCACCTACCGCGGCAGCAGAGTGCGGTCAGCCGCGCGCCATCCGGATGCCGATCGCCACCCCGCCGGTGACGATGCCGAGAAGACCGACGGCTCCGAACAGGAATCCGAGGGACAAGAACGTCTCGCGGTCGCTCCCTCCGGCTTGAGCGATGAAGAGGCCGCCGATGAAGGCGAGCACGACGCCTGCGATCGCGGTGATCAGCGGGGCCGAACCGGGCGTGGGGGTGTCACTGGTTGAGTTCTGCACGTGCGTGAGTCTACGAAAGCGAGGCTGCAACGACGGGACATCTCGGTCGGACGGCGGCGACGCACGTGCGCCTCGGGTGCGCCTCGAGGGCAACGAAACCGGGACCGGTGCCGGCGTCCAACATCTGGGTGCCTTCGGCCACCCCGGCGGCGTCACGCAGTGTCGGAACACGCCCCGCGTGAGATCGCCCAGCACGTATCGCGCACCCTCGACGCGGCTACTTGTGTTGACTGGACGCACGATCTGGCCTTCGCGTCCAGATGAGCCGGCACGCTCCGGGTGCTGTGCGGCACGGCATCGGTCTACTCAGGCGGTTCTTGGTAGATGCCTAGGACGTTTCCACCAGGGTCTCGGAACCTGGCGGTGAGCTCGCCCGGGTCGACCCCCGGAGACTCGACGATGATCGCTCCGGCTTCGATGAGCCGGACCAGAGCGTCATGGAGATCGTCGACCATCAGGTAGACGATGAGGCCGGGGGTGGCCGGTGCGAGGCGCGGGTCGAAATGACCGCTCACCTCGTCCACGGAGTCGTCGAACGTGATGGTGTCGCCACTTCGGTGAAGGCGCCAGGAGAAGACGGACTCGTAGAAGGCAGCAGATGTCTCGACGTCCACGGCGGGAAGAGCGAGGTGGCAGATCTTCCCGTGACCTAGCTGAGGCATGCACTCATGATGGGCAGGACGTGCCGCGTTGGCTACCCGTCTGACGACCGGATCGCGGAAGATCCGGGCGGACGCACGTCCCTGCGCCTGCGACATCTGATGGGGAGCGCGTCCCAGACTCCCAGCACCGTCGACCTCGACACCGTCCGTCGGGCCGTCGAGACCCATGTGATCGGCGTGATCCGGGTGACGAACGCCGTGCTGCCGCTGCTTCGCCGCTCGGCAGCGCCTGGGATCGTGATCATGTCCAGCGCTGTCGGCTCACTGACCAGGCAGACCGCCCCGGCGGCGAGACCGGACCGGTCTCGGTGGCCTACCCGCCGTCGACGTCGTTCCTTGACCGCAGCACGACGTTCGTCGTGGCAACCCCAGTCACTGCGGCGGTCTCCCCTGGCCGACCTGGCGGCGGCCGCTGCTCGACCTCGGTGGGAGCGGTCATCCGCTGTTCGGCACATGGTCGGTGCTCCTCGCGACGGTGCTGAGCACCAGGCGCCTTCCACGTGTCACCGATGGTTCGCGGTCCTGCTCGCCCAACCGGCAGCGTCGTCGATCGCGATCAGCTTCACCGTCATGCTTGTCGTCAGCCACTTCACACCCCGATCCCGACCGCCCACCTCGCCGCGTCGTCCATGGTGTTCTCCGGGAGGAGCTCGTGGTCCAGGTGCGAGAAGACCGAGAAGTCGACGACCCCGAGGGTGCTGTCGTCCCCGGCGGGCGGCTTCCAGCTGACGAAGTCCTCCCCGATGCGCGGGGACATCACCATGCTTCCCGCGCTCAACCCCACCCAGACCTTGTCCGGCAGGGACGGCAGGAGGTCGGCCAGCCCTGACTCCCGCATCCAGTGGCACAGGAAGGTCGCATCACCGCCGGCCGCCAGCAGGACGTCGGCCTCCCGGACCCAGGGGCCCAGCGCTCCTCACCGATGCTGGGTAGCGGTGAGCTCGAGGACGCCCAGCGACTTCCAGCCGAGGTCGCACATGGGCAACGGGATCTGGCCCGCGATGAACCTCCACGTCATGGCCGGCGTCACCATGGGGTGGCCGTGCTCCGCCGTGGGGATGCACAGGGCGTTGGACTCGGCGATCGGCCGGCCAGCGAGATCGACCGACGCGTCGTGGATGCTCGGGCTCTTCACGCCCGCGGACGGGAGCAGAAGCTTCAATGTGCCTCCCGACCGAGTGCGACGGACTGGTGGCATCAGGACCGGAGCACGCCGCGAGACTCATGGGCCCTTGAACGAGGCAGGGCTGTGCGCGACAGTTCGCTCGCTGCGCAGGGGACCCTCAGTGACGGCGAATGGTGTCGCGCTCGTCCTTCTCGGCCAGCCGGTCGAACGTGTGGGTGAGCAGCGCCTTGAGCTTGCGCGTCGCCCCGGCCAACGACTCCGCCAGGGTCGCTGCCTGGTGGCTGACGGTGACCGGGTCCCGGCCTGCGGGGCGCGCCTCGAGCAGGCAGGCGATGTCCTCGTCGGTGCTGGTTCCCGCGCTCTCGTCGCTGAGGTGCACCTCGACGCGCGTGAGGTCCTCGGTGAACCTCTCGAGCGCGTTCGTGAGGTCGTCCTCGATGCGGCGCACCTCGCTCGCGTCTGCGTGGATGTTCCGGTCGGTGTGCACGAGCACCTTCATCTGAGCCTCCTGAGCCAGTCGCTCCAGCCTGGCGTCGTGACCGTCGGCACGCCAGGGTCGAAGGTCCGTGTTGTGCGAGGTTCCCGAGCCGGGCCCAGATCCGTGCCACACTCGACGCGCCGGCCAGTCGGCCGGGCCGGCACCCTTCCGCACCCGGAGGACACCATGGCTGCTGCCACGACCCCGAGACCGTCCACCCCCGCGCGGACCAGCGCCGGACCCGTCTACAGCGCCCTGATCGGGCTCGTCGCCCTCGCGGTGCTCCTTCAGGGCCTCTCCGCCGGCATCTTCCTCGAGCACGACGGACGGCGTGACGCCGCAAGCGGCTGGATCGACCTGCATGCCGGCGTCGCCGACCTCGGGATCCTGCTCGGGATCCTGGCCACCGTCTACGCCGTCGCCACGCTGCGCTCGCGACGCGACCTGGTCGTGGGGACGCTCGTGCTCACCGTGCTGATGGTCGTGGAGACCGTCCTCGGTGGACTGATCCGTGATCATCACAAGGACACCCTGACCGCGGTGCACGTGCCGCTCGCGATGGCGTTGATGGCCCTCGTGGTCTGGCTGCCGATGCGGGCCGTGCGCCGGGACTGAGACCCGGCGTACGCCGTCAGGTCAGCCGGCGCCCTGGTCGAAGATCCGCCAGGGACGCTCGTCGGACGTGCGTGACAGCCGGTAGGTCCACCGCACATGGCCCCGCGGCAGGGACGCGTCCGGGTGCCGGAAGCGGTAGGTCATGTCGAAGCCCGCTGGGACGTCGATCACCTGTGTGCGTCGGTTGTGCCCGGAGAACTGCGGCCGCTCGGGGACCACGGTGCCGATCTCGAGGTGGGTCAGGCGGTCGACGTCCGGGAACCAGGTCCTCGCCACCCGCTTGCGCTCGGCCGGGGTGAGCAGACGTGCCGCGGTCCCGAAGTCGTGCGCATCGAGCGCGCCGACATAGGCACGCACCACCTCGGCGGGTGAGGCGGCCGCCGACGGCATCGAGACCAGCCTGCGCGGGTGCTGGCCCACCTGGCCGACGGCGATGACGAGCACCAGGGCGAGCGGGCCGACGCGGACGAGCCACCGTCCTCGGAGGCGTCGGTGCCGGCTCATCCGGTCATTGTGCCCCCGGGTGAACGGGTCATGCGGTCGCCGTCTGCGCCGGGGTTTCCGCCCGGTGCTACGACCGGTCCCACCGAAGGTCCCGCGACCGGCGTCGCGGTCCGGTGGACCACTCCCTGATGACCGCGGAGCATCGACCGGTGACCTCAGATGGCCGGGCCGGTTGCCTACGCCTGCCTGCCCGCGGCCTCGGACTTCCAGTGCTCGCGGGTCGTGGACCGCGCCACGGGCATCCACGCACTGGTCCGCAAGGCCGACATCGGCTGACCGGCCGGGGGACGCGATCCCGGCCGGTCCCGGTCTGCTAGGGCGCCGTGACGGTGACGGACAGGGTGACGCTCTTCGCTGCGCCCCAGCCGTCGGTCACGGTCAGCGTGACCGGGTAGGTGCCGGCGGCCGGGAAGGTGTGCGCCGGGGCGGCGGCGGTGCTGGTGCTGTTGACCGACTGGTCCGCGAAGGCCCAGGCGTAGGTGATCACGTCCCCCACATCAGGGTCGGATGAGCCCACCGCTGAGAAGTTGCAGGACAGTCCCGCGCAGGAGGGGACGTTGATCACCGCAGTGGGTGCCTGGTTGGTGGCCGGCGTCGCGATCGTCACCGAGCCGCTCGCCGTGCTGGTGGCGCCCCACTCGTCGGTGGCCGTCAGCACGACCGGGTAGGTCCCCGCAGCGGTGTAGGTCCGTTTCGGCACCGGGCCCGACCCCGTCCCGTTCCCGAAGCTCCAGGTGTAGGTCAGGGTCGGCGCATTCTCGTCCGTGGAGGTCCGGGCGTCGAAGGTGCAGACGTTCGAGGCACAGGACTGGGTGAACGCGGCCACCGGCGGGTTGTTCGGCGGCTGGGTGACGCTGACGTGCCGGACCGACGGGTCGGTGGTGATCAGCCCGTGCTGGTCGACGCCGCGGATGGTCACGGTGTAGGCACCGGCGGGGACCACTGGGCTGGTGTAGGAGAAGTTCGACCCCGGGGTGCCCGGACTGGTCAGGAACGTCGTGCGATAGCTCGGGGTGGTGCTCGAGAAGGTCCCGGTCGAGCTGAGGTATCGGCCCGAGGAGTCCTGGATCGCGACGTCCACCCGGGCCATGCTCTGGTCGTCCTCGGCCCGGCCGCTGACGAAGATCCGGCCGTCGACGAAGGTCGTGCCCTCGGTGGGCGAGAGCAGGTTCTGGGTCAGGGTCGGCGGCGTGTCGCCGGGGTAGATCGGATAGGTCGCCGTGGCGCCGGCGTTGGACGTGTCCTGCTGCCCGGAGGCGTCCTTGGCCACCGCCGTGACCAACCAGTTGCCCTGCGAGGGCAGGGTGATCGGCAGCGTCCATGAAGTGCTCGTGCTGTTCGGCGCGGCCAGGGTCGCCGAGCGCTCGGCGTACGCCGCGGAGAGGGTGTCGTCGGGCTGCAGGTAGCGCCCCGTGCCCTGCTCCTTGAAGGACACCACCACGTTGCTGACGCCCTTGTCGTCGCTCGCCGTGCCGGCCAGGTCCAGGTGCAGGCTCTGCAGGCCGGCGACCGTGCCGGTGGTGCTCAAGGTGGCCTTCGGGGCCGCGTCGCCGGGGACGACCGCGTTGAAGGACAGCAGCCCCCGCTGGGCCTGCGAGGTGCCGATGCCGAGGTCGTCGGTGGCTCGGACCGAGAACGTGTAGTTCCCCGGCGTCAGGTTGAACGGCGTGGTGTAGGTCCAGTTGTAGGTCGGCTGGCTCAGGCCGCTCGCGAGCCGGTAGAGGCCGAGCACCGAGTTCCTGCCCCACGTGCCGTCCGCCGCGAGCTGCTCGTGCGTGGTGTTGTTGACCAGCGCGATGTCGAGCGACACGACCTTGCCGTCGTCGTTCGCCGACCCGGAGAAGGTCAGCGGCTTGCCCGGCGTCACGGTGAACGGCTGGGCAGCGGTCGGCGGGACCATCGAGATGGGCGCGGTGATCGAGACGACCGGTGCCTGTCCGGTCGCGCTGACCACCCAGGAGCGGTCCGCGGTGTCGGAGGAGTCCTGGCCGGCGGTGTCGGTCGAGCGCACCTGAGCCCGCCAGGTGTCCTCGTAGGGGACGGTGACCTCCTTGGACCAGGTGGTGCTGGTCGCTCCCACCACGTCCGGGACGACGTGGATCGAGTTGTAGGTGCTGGAGACCGTGCCGTCGTCCTGGAGGTACTTGTTCGCGCTGTCCCGCAGGGTCATGTTGACCCCGGTCACCCCGAAGTCGTCCTTGGCCGTGCCCGCGATGGTGAAGGTCTCGGTGGTCACGATCCCGGTCACGGGCGACGTGACCGAGGTCGTCGGCGGCTGGTCGGCGAGCCCGAACGTCTCGAACTTCTTGGTGTCCTTGGTCGGGTCGAAGGCGCCACCGGTGGCATAGCTGCGGGCCAGCACCTGCAGGGTGTGGTTGCCCGGGATGGTCAGCGGCAGCGACCAGGTCGTCGACGCGGCGTTCGGGGAGCCGAGGGTGGCGTTGATGGTGTTGGCCGTGCCCCAGGTGGTGAGGTCGTCCTGGAGGTACTGCTTCGACGCGCGGTTGAGGACCTCCACCTGGACCCGCTGGACGCCGGCCGTGGCGGAGGCCGTGCCGTTGACGGTGAACGCCTCGCCGGCCGGCTTCACCCGACCCTCGATCGGGTCGGTGATGGCGGTCTCCACGCCGTTGCCGGCAGGGACCGTGCTCGGGTCGAACCAGGCGATCCGGCCGACGTTGTAGCCGCCCTGGGTGGTCGCGTCACCGCCGGTGAAGACTCCACGCGAGGTCACGGTCATCGCCTTGTTGCCCTCGAAGGAGTTCGATCCCGGGTTCCAGGGCAGTGCCTTGCCGTCGGCCGGGTTGAGCGCGCCGAGGTGGTCACGACGTACGACGGCGTCGCCGAGGCCGTAGCCCGACAGGCCCTGGCCGTTGCCGTAGCCCACGTCGTCGAGGCCCGGCCACGGGTCCGGTGCGGTCGGGGACTCCTCCCAGCCGAAGTGACCGCCGACGTAGATGGCGTTCTGGGCGATCGCGATCGAGTAGTTGCTGTCGAAGCTGCGAGAGACCCACAGCGGCTGCACGTTGTCGCCCCCGGCGATCGGGAACGCCATGATGGTGTCGTTGATCGGCGGCCGGTCACCGCCCGAGCCGCTGGTGACGGCGAAGTAGGAGTCGTCGGGTGCGATGTCGGCGCCGTAGGCCCGCTGGATGCCGCCGACGAACTGCAGGTTGTCCTGCCACAGGGTGGTGCGCCAGGGCAGCAGCGTCTTGGTGGCGGCGTCGATGAGTGCCGCGCCGTAGCGGTCCTGCCCGGCGACCTGGCG
>JBDTXF010000069.1:0-9557 GCA_040006355.1 Nocardioidaceae bacterium
CACGACATCGGCAAGAACATCGTCGGCGTGGTCCTGCAGTGCAACAACTACGAGGTGATCGACCTCGGGGTGATGGTGCCGGCGCAGAAGATCATCGACACCGCCCGGGAGGTCGACGCCGACATCATCGGCCTGTCCGGCCTGATCACCCCCTCGTTGGACGAGATGGTGAACTTCGCCTCCGAGATGCAGCGTCAGGGCTTCGAGATCCCGCTGCTCGTCGGGGGTGCCACCACCTCGCGCGCGCACACCGCGGTCAAGGTCGACCCCAAGTACGACGGCCCGGTGGTGTGGGTCAAGGACGCCTCCCGCTCGGTCCCGGTGGCTGCCGCGCTGCTGTCGTCCGAGCGGCGCGACCGGCTGGTCGGCGAGGTGACCGCGGACTACGACTCCATCCGCGAGCGGCACGCGGCCAAGCGCGGCGAGCGCAAGCTGGTCAGGATCGAGGACGCCCGTGCCAACCGCAGCCCGATCGACTGGGACGGCTACCACCCCCCGCGGCCGGCGATGGCCGAGCGCACGCGGGTCCTCGGGGACTACCCGCTCGCCGAGCTCCGCGACTACATCGACTGGCAGCCGTTCTTCAACGCCTGGGAGATGAAGGGCCGGTTCCCCGACATCCTCAACAACCCCGCCACCGGGGAGACCGCGCGCCAGCTCTACGAGGACGCCCAGAGGATGCTCGACACGATCATCGACGAGGGCTGGCTGCGTGCCAACGCCGTGTTCGGGCTGTTCCCCGCCCACGCCGTCGGCGACGACATCGAGGTCTACACCGACGACTCGCGCACCGAGGTGCTCACCACGCTGTGCAACCTCCGGCAGCAGGGGCAGCACCGCGACGGCGTACCGCACCGCTCGCTCGGGGACTTCGTGGCACCGCGGGAGACGGGGCTGCCCGACCACGTCGGCGCGTTCGCGGTGACCACCGGCCTGGGCAGCGCGGACCGGGTCCAGGCCTTCAAGGACGACCTCGACGACTACTCCGCGATCCTGCTCGAGTCGCTGGCCGACAGGCTCGCCGAGGCGTTCGCCGAGCGGCTCCACGAGCGGGTGCGCACGGAGTTCTGGGGGTACGCCGAGGGCGAGCACCTCGACAACCAGGAGCTGCTCAAGGAGCGCTACGACGGCATCCGGCCCGCGCCGGGCTACCCGGCGTGCCCGGACCACACCGAGAAGACCAAGCTCTGGGAGCTTCTCGACGTCGAGGCCACCACCGGCATCCAGCTCACCGAGAGCATGGCGATGTGGCCCGGTGCCGCGGTCAGCGGGTGGTACTTCTCGCACCCCAAGTCGCAGTACTTCGTGGTCGGTCGCATCGACCAGGACCAGGTGGAGGACTACGCCGTCCGCGCTGGCATGACCCTGGCCGAGGCGGAGCGCTGGCTCTCCCCGAACCTCGCCTACGACCCCGAGGACTGACGCGTGGGCGGACTGGAGGGGTTGGCGGCCGTGCTCTGGGACATGGACGGCACCCTGGTGGACACCGAGCCCTACTGGATCGACGCGGAGTTCGCGATGGTCGCCGAGCACGGCGGCACGTGGAGCCACGAGCACGCGATGAGCCTCGTCGGCAACGACCTGCTGGACTCCGGCCGCTACATCCACGAGCACAGCGGCATCTCGCTCCAGCCTGCCGAGATCGTGGAGGAGCTCCTCGACCGGGTCTCCCGACGCGTCATCGACGACGTCCCGTGGCGCCCGGGTGCGCGTGAGCTGCTGGAGGACCTGCGCCGGCGGGACGTGCGCTGCGCCATCGTGACGATGTCCTACCGCCGCTTCGTGGCACCGATCATCGACGCACTGCCGCCGGGCACCTTCGAGGTGGTGGTCACCGGTGACGCGGTCAGCCAGGGCAAGCCGCACCCCGAGCCCTACCTCAAGGCGGCGGCGATCCTCGGCGTCGACCCGGAGCACACCGTCGCCATCGAGGACTCGAACACCGGCGCTCGCTCGGCTGAGTCGGCCGGTTGCACGGTGCTCGTGGTGCAGAACCACGTGCCGGTGCTGCCCGGTGAGCGTCGGATCTTCGCCGAGACCCTCGCCGGGATGACCGCCGAGGACCTCCCGGCCCCGATCGGGACCCTGCCGTGCTGACGGCACCTGACGGGGGCGCCCGCATCACCCGGCTGGCCCGCTACCCGGTGAAGGCCTGCGCACCCGAGCTGCTCGAGGCGGTGAAGGTGGGGGCGGCCGGTCTCCTCAACGACCGGCTGCTCGCCGTCGTGGTCGCCGACCGGGTCGTCACCCAGCGCGAGCTGCCCGTGCTCTCCCGCATCCAGCCGCGTCTCGAGGACGGGACGGGCCGCTTGAGGCTGTCGCTGGGGGAGCGGACCGTGGAGGACGTCGTCGCCCTGGACGGTCCGACCGCCGACGTGCTGCTGTTCGACGACCCGGTCGCCGTCGTCGAACAGTCGCCGGTCCTTGCGGACTGGTTGAGCGAGGTGCTGGGGCAGCCCGCGCGCCTGGTCGGCGCACCGGAGACGACCCGGCGCCGCAGTCCGGGCGAGGTGGAGGGGCTGACCCTGCTCTCCGACGAGGGAACCCTCTCGCTGCACTCGCAAGCGTCTCTGGACCGGCTCAACGAGGTGCTCGCCGGCCGCGGCGAGCCGCCGCTCACAGCCGACCGGTTCCGGGCCAACATCGTCCTCGACGGTGTCGCCGCCCATGCCGAGGACCGGATCCGGCGCTTCGACCTGGGGGACGTCGTCCTCCGCTTCGCCCAGGTCGACGAGCGCTGCGCGGTGACCACCGTCGACCAGGTCGTGGGTCGCCGGGCCGGGCCGGAGCCCCTGCGCACCTTGGCCACCTACCGCCGCGGCGAGGACGGCGGGGTGCTGTTCGGGGTCTACACCGCGGTCGAGAGAGCAGGCACACTCAGGGTCGGGGACCGGGTCCTGCTGGACGGGTCGTAGTACCACCGGACACTACCGGCCTGCCCGTGGTCGCTCCGAGACTGAGAGCCACCCACCCAGGAGGCATCATGAACATCCGCCCCGCACACCTCGCCGTCGCCGTCGTCGCCGCCACGTCGCTCGTCACTGTCGCCGTCCCGGCCCAGGCCCGTTCCGGGTCGGGCGGCCACGTCGTAGTCCACCGAGGTTCGTGCTCCGCCGCGACCGACTGGAAGCTCAAGGTCGGCACCGACAACGGCCGGCTCGAGGTCGAGGGCGAGGTGGACAGCAACCGGGCCGGTCAGACCTGGACCTGGCGGATCGTCCACAACGGGTCGCTGGCGGCCAGCGGCACGAGGCGGACGGCCGCACCGAGCGGCTCGTTCGGGGTGCGGCGCGTGCTGGGCAACCGGCGTGGCACCGACACCGTCACGCTGCGTGCCGAGAACACCCGCAGCGGCGAGGTATGTCGAGGAACGGTCCGGTTCTGAGCCCTGGGACGACACCGGACGTCCATACTGATGACCGTCCCGACGGCCTCAGAGGGAGCTCCTTGGCTCGCATCCTCACCAACCCGGTGGCCCGGTTCCTGGCCGCCGGGTCGGTGGTGCTCGTGCTCGTGGTGGTGGGCTCGGTGCAGCTGAGCCGGCACGCTGCCGACGACGAGGCGATCGCGGACGCCCGGGCGACCACGCAGCTGCTGGGCCACTCGGTGGCCCAACCTGCCATCCCGCCCGGCCTGGTCTCCGGTAGCCCCCGCGCCGTCGCCCGCTTCGCTCGGACCGCCCTGAGCCGGCTGCTCGTCGGTGACGTGAAGCGCATCAAGATCTGGCGCCGGGACGGGACCATCGTGTACTCCGACGAGGCCCGGCTGATCGGCGCGCGGTTCCCGCTCGGCGCCGAGGAGATCGAGACCCTGGACCACGGGACCAGCGACGCCGAGATCTCCGACCTGAGCCAGCCCGAGAACCGCTACGAGGACAGGTCGGACGGCGGTCTGCTCGAGGTCTACGCCCGGGTGCGTTCCCCCGAGGGCAGGCCGCTGCTGTTCGAGGCCTACTACTCCCTGGACACCATCGCGCAGCGTCGCAAGCAGGTCCTCGACGCGTTCCAGCCGATCACCCTCGGCGGTCTGCTGGTGCTGGTTGCGTTGACCACCCCGATGCTCTGGGCGCTGACCCGACGCCTCGACCGGTCCGCCCGCGACCGCGAACGCCTGCTGGTCGCCGCGGCCGACGCCTCGGAGTCCGAGCGCCGCAGGATCGCCCGCGACCTCCACGACGGCGTCGTGCAGGATCTCGCCGGCACGTCGTTCGCGCTGGCCGCGACCGCCCGGGACCCCGACACCCCCACCGAGCTGGCCCGGAGGCTCGCCCCGATGAGCGGCTCGCTGCGGTCCTCTCTGTGGTCCCTGCGGTCGCTGCTCGTGGAGATCTACCCACCCGACCTCGGAGTCGACGGCCTGGCCGCGGCCCTCCAGGACCTGGTCGCGCCCGCCACCGGCGCGGGGGTGGTGGCGGTCGTGGAGGTGCTCGGGGTCGAGGAGGCTACCGACGAGGCGGTGCGACTGCTCTGGAGAGTCGCCCAGGAGGCCGTCCGCAACGCCATCCGGCACGCCCACGCACGGACCCTGACGGTCCAGGTGAGCGCGTCGGGGGACCGGCTGCTGCTCGACGTGAGCGACGACGGGGTCGGTTTCGTGCCCCGTCAGGACAGCGACGGCATCGGGCTGCGCGGGCTGCGCGACCTGATCGGCGAGGCCGACGGCTCGCTCGAGGTGCGCAGCGCACCCGGACAGGGGACCACCGTGCACCTGGAGGTGAGGAGATGATCCGCGTCGTGCTCGTCGACGACCATGCGGTGGTGCGCTCGGGGCTGGCCCAGCTGCTCACCGGTGCCGGTGACATGGAGGTGGTCGGTCAGGCCGGCGACGGTGCGACCGCCGTGGAGGTGGTGCGCGAGACCCGACCCGACGTCGTGGTGATGGACCTGCAGATGCCGGGCATGGACGGCGTCGAGGCGACCCGGCTGATCGTGGGGCAGGGTCTCGACAGCGAGGTGGTGGTGCTCACATCGTTCTCCGACAGCGCCCGGATCATCGCCGCTCTCGACGCCGGTGCGGTCGGCTACCTGCTCAAGGACGCCGACCCGGAGGACGTGCTCGACGGTGTGCGCGCAGTGAGCCGGGGTGAGTCCCCGATCCATCCGAGGGTGGCTCGCCAGCTGCTCACCGACCGCACGGCCGCGCCCGTCCCGGAGGTGCAGCTGACCCCACGGGAAGCGGAGGTGCTGGCGCTGGTGCGGGCCGGCCTGGCCAACAAGCAGATCGGCCGACGGCTCGGCATCAGTGAGCGGACGGTGAAGGCGCACCTGACCTCGGTCTTCCAGCGGATCGGCGTGGTGGACCGCACCCAGGCGGCGCTGTGGGCGGAGCGCAACCTCTGACCAGCCGATCCCTTCAGCCGATCCCTTCAGCCGTCCCCTTCAGTCGCCCTCCGCGGCCACGGGCAGCGGAGGAGGGGTGCCACCCCAGGCCGGGCAGATCGCCTGGTGCGCGCACCAGCCGCAGAGCGCGCTGCGGCGCGCGCGCCAGTCGGCGCTCTCGCGTGCCAGGCTGATCGCCGCCCACAGCGCCTCGACCTTGCGCTCGGTGGCGAGCAGGTCGTGCTCGTCGGGGGAGTAGCGCAGCAGCTCCCCGCTGCCGAGGTAGATCAGCTGGAGCATCCGCGGGACCACTCCGCGACTGCGCCAGATCACCAGGGCGTAGAACTTCATCTGGAACAGCGCCCCGGCCTCGTACCCCTCGCCCGGAGCCTTGCCGGTCTTGTAGTCCACCACCCTGATCTCACCGGTCGCGGTGACGTCGATCCGGTCGACGAAGCCGCGCAGCAGCAGCTTGGAGTCGAGCAGCGTCTCGACGTAGGTCTCCCGCTCGGCCGGCTCGAGCCGGGTCGGGTCCTCCAGCCCGAAGTAGCCGCTCAGCGAGTCCCCGCAGGACGCCAGCCACGGTGCGATCTCGGGTCCGCCATCCCCGTCCGGGGTCCCGAACATCTTGGCGATCTCCGGGTCGGCTGCGAGGACCTGCTCCCACGCGGGTGCGACCAGGGCCTGGGCCCGGTGGGGGGTCCGGTCGGGTGCCGGCAGGTCGAAGAGGTCCTCGAGCACCTTGTGCACGACGGTGCCCCGGACCGCAGCCGGCGACGGCGGCTCCGGCAGCCGGTCGATCGTGCGGAAGCGGTAGAGCAGCGGGCAGGTCATGAAGTCGGCGGCCCGGCTCGGGGAGAGCGAGCCCAGCACGTCCACCCCGTCCACGACGGTGCGGCCGGGCGTCTCGCTGCTCGTCGTGCTCACGCATCAGACCCTAGGTGACGGTTCCGACACGTCCGCTCGGACCGCCGAGATAGCCTTGAGAGGTGGAGCAGCGCACCGGAGAGCCCGGCGAGTCCCGACCGCCGGCGCCCCGGCAGCAGCCCGGCACGCTCCGGATCGGCTCCATCGGCGGCGTCGACGTGCTGGTCCGCTCGTCCTGGATCCTCGTCGCCCTGCTGATCTCGGTGACGTTCGCCCCGCAGATCGAGACCGTGCAGCCCGGTCTCGGCGGCTGGAAGTACGTCGCCGGCGTCGCCGTCGCGGTGCTGCTCTACCTCTGCGTGCTGCTGCACGAGGCCTCGCACGCCCTGATGGCCCAGCGCTACGGCCTTCCGGTCACCTCGATCACCCTGCACTTCCTCGGTGGTGTCACCGAGATCGACGGCGAGCCGGACACCCCGCGGCGGGAGTTCGGGGTCTCCGTGGTGGGGCCGCTGACCTCCCTCGCCGTCGGACTGGTCTTCCTCGGCCTGCACCAGGTCCTCGACCACGGTGTGATCGGGCTGGCCGTGCTCGCGATGGCGTTCGCCAACCTGGTGGTGGGGGTGCTCAACCTGGTGCCGGGCCTGCCGCTCGACGGCGGTCGGGTGCTGCGCGCCGCGGTGTGGCAGGTCACCGGCAACCCGCACACGGGCACCATCGTCGCCGGCTGGGGAGGCCGGGTCTGCGCCGTGCTGGTGCTCGCCTACCCCTTCGCGCTCGAGAGCTTCGGCGGCGGGGCCGACGTCACGCAGTACTTCTTCGCGCTGATCATCGCCGCGTTCCTCTGGAGCGGAGCGACCCAGTCGATCGTGTCCGCGAAGGTGCGTCGCCGGCTGCCGTCACTGCACGCACGAGCCCTGGCTCGCCGTACGCTCGCGGTCCCGCACGACCTCCCCCTCGCCGAGGCCGTCCGCCGCGCGCAGGACCAGCAGGCCGGCAGCATCGTGGTGCTCGACGCGGCCGGGACCCCGTCGGCCATCGTCAACGAGGCCTCGGTGCTCGCGACCCCGGACGACCGGCGCCCGTGGCTGCCGGTCAGCGCCGTGGCGCGCGCCATCGAACCGGGCCTCACCTTCCCGGTCGAGCTCTCCGGGGAGCCCCTGCTCCTGGCGATGCAGAAGATGCCCGCCTCGGAGTACCTCCTCCTCGACGGCGACGGCAGCGTCTACGGCGTCCTGGTGACCGAGGACGTCGACCGGGCCTTCGCCGCCGGAATCTGAGCAGGGGTCGACGGGCGCCTCCCACCCGTCGTGAGAGGGTGCTCGCATGTCGCAGAACAGCTGGTCCGGAGTGCACCGCGGACCGCTGGAGGCGGGGGAGTGGGTCCGGCTCACCGACACGAAGGGCCGGCGCCACAACATCAGCCTCACCGCGGGCAAGCAGTTCTTCACCAACCGCGGCTCGATCGACCACGACGACCTGATCGGCCGTCCCGAGGGCTTCAGCATCGCGTCCTCCGCCGGCGGGGAGTACCTCGTCTTCCGGCCGCTCCTGAACGAGTTCGTGGTGTCCATGCCCCGCCAGGCGGCGGTCGTCTACCCCAAGGACGCCGCCCAGATCGTCGCGATGGCCGACATCTTCCCGGGCGCCCGGGTGGTCGAGGCCGGGGTCGGCTCGGGGGCGCTCACCTGCTCGCTCCTGCGGGCGGTGGGACCGGGCGGCCTGGTGTCGTCATACGAGCGCCGGCCGGAGTTCGCCGACGTCGCCGAGCAGAACGTCGACCAGTTCTTCGGCGGCCGGCACCCGGCCTGGAGGCTCACCGTCGGTGACCTCGTCGGGTCGCTCGACGACGAGGACGTGGACCGGGTGGTCCTGGACATGCTTGCCCCCTGGGAGTGCGTGGACCGGGTCGCCGAGGTGCTCGCCCCGGGTGGCCTGGTGTGCGCCTACGTCGCGACCACCACCCAGCTCGGGAAGACGGTGGAGACGCTGCGCGCCCATGGGGGCTTCACCGAGCCCGCGCCGTGGGAGTCGCTGGTCCGCGACTGGCACGTCGAGGGTCTCTCGATCCGACCCGGCCACAAGATGATCGGGCACACCGGCTTCCTGGTCACCGCCCGGCGGATGGCTCCCGGGGAGGTCGCCCCGGTCAAGCGGCGCCGCCCGGCCCCGGGCGCCTATGGCGTGGACTACGACGGGCCGCGCCCGTCAGGGCTGCCGCCGACGGTCGCCGAGGAGCAGCTCGACGCCTGAGTCCGCCCGCGTGCGTTCCGCCGAGGTTTCCAGCAGGTCACGGTTGAGACACATCGAAAAGGACACCTCCCTGGTTGCCCTTCGGTTCCTCCGGGTGCCAGGTAGGTTGGCGTCTTGAGGTAGCACCCGCGAGTTCCACAGCAGTGGAGGTGGCTGAGCGTGACAACGTCAGACAGTGGTCAGGGCCGATCGGCCGCGCGCACCCAGGAGGAGCTGCAGAGCCAGCTGGGCTTCCTGCAGGACGAGGTGACCGAGCTCCGTCGTCGACTCGCAGACGGCCCCCTGCACTCCCGGGGCATCGAGCAGCGGCTGGCCGAGACCCAGCGCTCGCTCGCCGCGATCACCTCCCAGAACGAGCGGCTCGCCCAGACCCTGCGGGAGGCCCGCGACCAGATCATGACGCTCAAGGAGGAGGTCGACCGGCTGGCGCAGCCGCCGGCCGGCTTCGGCACGTTCCTGTCCCGCAACGACGACGACTCGATCGACGTGTTCACCGGTGGTCGCAAGCTGCGGGTCAACGTCAGCCCGTCGGTCGACCTCGACACCTTGCAGCGCGGTCAGGAGGTGATGCTCAACGAGGCGCTCAACGTCGTGGCCGCCCTCCAGTTCGAGAAGGTCGGCGAGGTGGTGATGCTCAAGGAGGTCCTCGCCGACGGCGACCGGGTCCTGGTCATCGCCAACGCCGACGAGGAGCGCGTGGTCCGGATCGCCGAGCCGCTGCGGCAGGTCAAGCTGCGCGCCGGTGACTCGCTGCTGCTCGACTCACGCGCCGGCTACGTCTATGAGAAGGTGCCGAAGTCCGAGGTCGAGGAGCTGGTGCTCGAGGAGGTCCCCGACATCGACTACAACGACATCGGCGGCCTGTTCGGGCAGATCGAGACGATCCGCGACGCCGTCGAGCTGCCCTACCTGCACCCCGAGCTGTTCATCGAGCACGAGCTCAAGCCGCCCAAGGGCGTGCTGCTCTACGGCCCTCCCGGATGCGGCAAGACGTTGATCGCCAAGGCGGTCGCGAACTCGCTGGCCAAGAAGGTCGCGGCCAAGACCGGTGGCGAGGGTGCGCCGGGGAAGTCCTACTTCCTCAACATCAAGGGCCCCGAGCTGTTGAACAAGTACGTC
>JBDTXF010000070.1:0-9522 GCA_040006355.1 Nocardioidaceae bacterium
ACTCGGTCCGCAGCAGGGCGGCTCCCAGAGCGCTCGCCTGCGGTGAGGGCAGCAGGCCTGCCACCTCCTCGAAGACGGGACCGATGAGGTCGGTCAGCGCCGCGAAGGCCAGCGCCGCCTCGCTCTCGGCCGGCCGCGCCTGCAGCACCAGCTGACCGCGACGGTCTGCGGCGGCCACCGCGTCAAGCCAGACCGCGGTCTTCCCCATCCCGGGCTCACCCTCGATGACCAGAGCAACCGAGCCGTCGACCACCGAGTCGAGGAACCGCTCGACGGAGAGCGAGGTCGACTCCCGTCCGAACAGAGACCGCATGACTCATTGTGATGGCTGACGGCACTCCTGGAGCGCGCGCACGGCGACTGCCTAGTCGTCGATGACTGCCAGGCCGCGCCGCCCCAGATCGGCCAGGCCGTCTCGCATCGCCTGCACCTGCTCGGACGTGTGTCCCACCCAGTCCACGAGCTCATCGATGACCTTGACCGGCTCCCGGCTGCGGTAGGACCGGGTCGGGTTGCCGGGAAACTTCCTGTCTGTCACGTTCGGATCGTCCTCGAGGGCGCCGAGGGGTTCCACGACGTAGATCCGGCCACGGCCCTCGCCTCGTGCGAGCTCCGCCCCCCACGCAGCGGCATCCAAGGTCGCCGTCACGTAGACGTGGTTCATCGTCCTGCCTTCCTCGAAGTTCGATAGGCACCCGGGCACCAACAAGTCGCCCACCGCGAGGTCCGCTCTCGTGCCGTGGAGCAGCGCCCCCGACTCATGCACCTCAAACGGTGTCGGCCCCGGTGTCATCCATGCCTCCGGAAGACTCGTCCCGCCGTCCAGCATAGCCGCCCACACGGCACCCATCGACGTCGGCCTGAGTCGTCAGCTGAGCGGCATCTGCGCGCTCGGGTGCTGCGCGGCGAGACGGAGCCCTGCGTTCCAGCCGGGCGCACGACCGTTCGGCGGGGGCGTCAGGGACCGCATGTCGTGGCCTGTTCGCGCCAGCGCCCACGACACGAGCGAGTTCGAGTTCCACATGTCGCCCGTGCCCAGCTCGTCGCGTCCCCACGTCAGGGGCGGAACCTCCGGGATCGTGCGCAGCAAGGCGCGAACCTGGGCCGGGTCCTCGCTCACCCGCTGGGGCTCGCCCACAGCCTCGTCGAGGTCCGGGATGACCCCGCCGGGCCAACAGCGCACCTCATAGCGAAAGGCCCGGAACCTGCCCAGAGCCCGGGCTCCGACCGGGCCTTCGCAGACCACGCCGCGGTCGGGCGCCGACACGTTCCACACGGGACCCATCTCCACCGTGTAGGTCGTGCCGCCTGAACGGATCCGGAGAGCCGAGTGATACAGGTCTGACCGCGCCCGACGCTGCCAGCCGGCGGCCACGGTCTCGTAGATCCGCCCGTTCACACGCACGCACTGGCCGCCGGCGCCGAGTGGCAGCCAGGACAGGTCGACCCAGTCAGACCCGTGCATGTCACTGGCCGGCGGCGACGTGACCATGGACCCAGTGCTCGAGTCGCGGGACCCGCAGCAGGAGCAGCACCCCCAGGCTGCCTGTGGCGTGGATGACCACGTCGAACGCGGGGTTGGCGACGCCGGAGCCGTGTGCCGCGATCCAGTAGGGGACCAGCGTCACCAGACCGGTCACAGCGCATCCGACGCCGAGCAGCTCCCACCAGCCGGTGTCGCGGAACAACCCCCACGTGGCGACGGTGAAACCGGCGATGGTCACCGTCGACAGGAGGGCGACCGTCGCCCACGCCGCGCCGGAGGTATCGACCTCGGTCGCAGCGAACATCGGCGTCAACCACACGAAGGTCGTTCCGAAGAGGAAGAAGGCGACGCCGCCGACGTTGCGGATGCCGAACATGGTGACCCCTGCCTACCCGAGAGCCTTCAGCGGCGCTCCTGCCCCAAGCCTGCGCGCGGGTAGGCCGGCTGCGTCAGGGCCAAAAGGCCTTGATGGCGGTCAAGAGCTCGGGCGAGAGACCTGACGCAGCGTGATGGACACCTTCGGCTCGCGAGTGCGCGCGCGGAGCAAAAGGCAGCAGCCGCCAAAGTGGCCGCGAACGCCAGTGACAGCGTGTACTTCGCCATGGACGTCTGGGCTTCGGCACTGTCCTCGTCGACGTGCACCAGCGCGGCCACCCCCACCGCCATGACGGTCAGAACAGTGATCCCGAACCAGCCGAGCCAAGGGCGCCCCCGTGCCTCGGGCAACAGCCCCTTCACCGCGCGTATGTCGGCCCAGAGCGGGATCTCCTCGGTGGTCTGCGGTATCCACAGCGACAGGTCAACCCACGTCGGCATGAGGACGCCGAACGCGGCCGCGAGAAGCAGTCGTCCCGGCCAACCCCGTCCCGTGCGCGGGTCAGTGACCATGGACCGAGACCTGGCGTGCGCGCTTGCCGGTCCAGAGTCGCCAGACCCGGGACCCCAGCCCGAACGGCACCAGCAGCAGCGCGAGCGTCACGATGGGGAGCTCGAGGGTGAAGGTCGGGGGACCGCTGTGGACCGGGGTGCCTGTCATCGTCACGAAGAAGGGGGACCAGGTCGCGGTGGCCCCGGGTGCCGTCGCGGATCCGACGGCGGAGAGGAAGGCACTGGTGCTGATGACCAGCACGAGCACTCCGACCGCCACCGCGGCCGCCAGCCAGAGCGTGCCACGCGCCCACGACGGCACCATCTGCGCACCGGCGACCTCGGCGGCGAGCACCCGCGGCGGTCCGAGCCGGTCGATGGCGGCCGCAGCCCCGCCGTCGGCCGCCGAGTCCGCGAGGTTGGCTCGGAGCTCGTTGACTCGGGCCCGTTGCTCGCGGCGACGCAGACCGTGGTACTCGAGCGCGGCCTCGTACTGGGTCAGGTAGACCGCGGCCCGCAGGCTGTCACGAAAGCCCAGGCCCGGGACCCGGTTCCTCAGATGGAGGCTGAGGAGCCCCCCGCCGATGGTGATGGCGAAGATGCCAAGACTGGCGAGGGTGAAGACGGTCAGGTCGATGTTCATCGCAGGGTCCCCTTCGAGGTGATGGCCGAGACCAGGGCGGCCAGGTGGTTCCAGGAGTCGAGCGAGCGGGTCAGCTCGTCTCGGCCGGCAGTGGTGAGGCGGTAGTACTTGCGGGCCGGACCCCGTTCCGACGGGACGTAGTAGGCCTCCACCCAGCCGGCTCGCTCGCAGCGCGCGAGCGCGGGGTAGACGGTGCCCTCGGCGATGTCGGTGAGACCGGCCTCTTGCAGACGCACGACCAGGGCGTAGCCGTAGTCCTCTCGGTCCTCGAGCAGCCAGAGCAGCAGGAGCGTGATCAGCCCCTTGAGCATCTGCGGGTCGGCGGTAGGCACACTACAAAGTTATGCTTGGTAGTATGCGATGTCAAGTAGCGGGCTCTCGCGCTTGCTGGTCGCTGGGGGACCACCGGGCTCACTTCGACGTCACGGACACCGTGCTCGTCGGGCTGCTCCAGTTGCCGGACGCGTCCACCGCGTAGACCTTGTAGCCGTACTTCGTGCCGGTGCTCAGGCCGGTGTCCACGAAGCGGGTGACGTTGCCGAGCGAGAGGTACCTCACTCCGTTGCGGTAGAGGTAGTAGATCGCCACCCGGACGTTGTCGGTGGCGGCCGTCCAGGCGAGGGTCACCTGCCTGCTTCCGGCGACGGCCGTCAGCGACGCCGGGGCAGTGGGCGCGGTCTTGTCGGCCGGCACGGTCACGCTGACGGCGTTCGAGACCGGGCCCAGGTTGCCGGACGCATCGGTCGCCCGGACCGTCCAGGTCGAGCTCCGGCCCAACGGCGCCGCCGGGTCGACGTACGCCGGGGTGCTGGTCGTCGCGACCGCGACACCGTTGCGGGCGACGGTGTAGCCAGTGACCTTGACGTTGTCGGTGGAGGCCGTCCAGGCGAGGCGGACGCTGAACCCCGACAGCGCCCCGGTCAGCTTCGTCGGGGCCGTGGGCGGGGTGGTGTCCGTCGTGGCGCGGACCACCTGGTTGCTGAGCGCGCTCTCGTTGCCTGCCCTGTCGACCGCGCTCACCCGGTAGGCGTAGGCGGTGGTCCCGGTCAGACCGGTGTCGGTCCAGGTGATCGCCGTCGCGGGGACGCTCGCGCGAAGGACGCCGTCTCGGTAGACGGCATAGTGATCGACGCCGACGTTGTCGACCGCTGCCTGCCAGGACAGGGCGACGCTCTGGCTGCCGGTGGCGGCGGCCAGCCCGGCCGGGACGCCGGGGGCGCTGACGTCCGGCGTCGAGACGGTGGCGACGCCACTCGGGTCGCCGAGGTTGCCGGCGGCGTCCACGGCCCGCACCCGGTAGCCGTAGGCGACGCCGTCCCGGAGCGCTGAGTCGGTCCAGCCCGTCGTGGCGCCGTCGGTGGTGCCCACCACCGCGCCGTCCCGGGAGACCTGGTAGGCGGTGACCCCGACGGCGTCGGAGGCCGCTGACCACGACAGGGTCGCTCCCGTGGGTCCGGTGGCCGTCGCGGTCAGCGTCGGCGCGGTCGGTGCGGTCCCGTCGCCGGTCAGCACGGTCGTGCTCGCGGCCGGGCTCTCGTTGCCCGCGGCGTCGACAGCGGTGACGTCGTAGGCGTAGCCCGTCGTGTCGGCGACCGACGTGTCCGACCAGCCGGTCGCGGCGGCGCCCAGGCCGGCGACGACCTGTCCGTCGCGGCGCACGCGATAGCCGGTCACCGCGACGTTGTCGGTGGCCGCCGTCCAGGTCAGCGTGACGTGCGAGGGCGTGGTCCAGGCCCCGACGACGCCACCCGGCGCGGTGGGCACCTGGCCGTCGACGTTCTGCACCGTCACCGTGACCGGCTGCGACGAGCCGACGTTGCCCGCGGCGTCGGCGGCGCGCAGGGCCAGCGTGTGCGTGCCGTTCGGCACCGTGCCGCTGGCCCAGGTGTACGTCGCGGAGCCGTCGCCGCTGCCCGGGGCGGTGCTGACCACCTCGCCGTCGACGAGCAGCGTCGTCGAGGTGACGCCCGCGTCGTCGGCGGCCGTGCCGGTCACCGTGACCGAGCCGTTCACAGTGGCGGCGTCGGCCGGTGAGGTGAGGTCGACCGTCGGGGCCATCGTGTCGGTGGACTCCGGGGTCGCGTCGCCGAGCAGCAGCGGGTCGTTGGCGAATGCGTCGTAGTGCAGCTGCTCGTTGGCGTCCTTGACCCCGGTCGCGGTGTAGCCGACGCGGACGTCCTTGCTGGAGGAGGTGTGCTGGTCCCACACGACATAGGCCTTCAGCCGTGGGAAGACACCGGTCTGCAGGTCACGTCTCGCCTCGTCGTACATCGCCACGGCCGCGGTCTGGTTGGTGCCGTTGTAGCCGAACTCGCCCAGCCCCCAGGCTTTGGAGAGGTAGGCGTGTGACGGGCTGTCGTGTGCGGTCAGGAAGCTGTAGAACACGGTGACGGTGGAGGTCCAGGTGGAAGCGCTGGCGTAGGGGTCCCACAGCACCCAGTCGACGTAGTCGTTGCCGGGCCAGAGGTCATCGACCGGGCAGTCCCAGGCCTTGTAGCCCATGTAGTTCATCACCCACACGACGTTCTTCACGCCCAGCGCGTCGAAGCGGGCCCGCACGTTGTGCCACATGTCGACGTAGTCGGCCGTCGAACCCGACGAGCCCTTGAAGGCGGTGCTCGGGCAGCTCGGGTCGCCGCCGGCGGAGATGTTGTCCTCCGGCTCGTGGTGCACCGTGAGCATGATCCTGGTCGACCCGAGCGCCTTGATGCTGGCCGCCATCGCGTCGATCTGCGTGTTCACGGTCGCGCTCCGACCGTCGGCGTTGGCCCAGGTGGGGGACAGGGCCCAGTTGACCAGCGCGATCGTGCCCGGCCGCTGGGCCAGGGTGACCACGTCGGGGGTGAGCACGTCGCCGGCCCCGAGGTACTCGTGCACGATGTCGAGCTGTCGGCCGATCCGAGCCTCGTGCTCGAGCATGCTGTTGCGGAAGCCGCTCGCGCCGTAGGCACCGGACTCCGCGCCGAGCCATGGCCGGCAGGAGTTGACGAGCCTCGTGGAGATCGTGCAGGCCTGCCCCGCAGCCTCGGCGCCTGCGCCCGGCAGCAGAGTCAGGGCAGCCGCCACCATGGCGAGCAGCAGAGCAGGGGTGGAGCGACGGGCGCGCAGCGCAGGTCGAAGCATGGATGGATCCCCCGAGAACGTGTGTGTGCGACCGTCGAACGTCCCAGGGCTCGTCAGGCCCTAGGTCTACGCGGCCCGTCCGGGGGGCGCCATCACCCGTTCAGACCAGAAGATGACTAGGCCGACGCCGGCGACCCCTGTCCGGAGCGTTGCGACACGCACATGAGACGCGGCCCCCAAATGGTGGCCCACCCTCCCCGGGTGGCCTAGGTTGCGCTAGGTGAGGATCGCTGTGGCCCGTGAGACGCGTGAGGGTGAGTCGCGCGTCGCGCTCGTCCCCGAGCTGGTCGGCAAGCTGACCGGCCTCGGCTACGTCGTGGCCGTCGAGCCCGGCGCGGGCGTGGGCGCTCTGCACGTCGACGAGGACTACCTCGAGGCCGGCGCCGAGGTGGTGCCCGAGCCGTGGGTGGGCGCCGACGTCGTGGTGTCGGTGAACCCCCTCGACGCGTCCGTCGTCCGCCGCCTGCCGGCGGGGACCGCCACCGTCTCCTTCCTGCCCACCGGCTCCTCGCTCGACCTGGTCGCCGACCTGCGCGACTGCGGCATCACGTCGTTCGCGATGGAGCTCGTGCCCCGCATCTCCCGTGCGCAGTCGATGGACGCGCTCTCCTCGCAGGCTCTGGTCTCGGGCTACCGCTGCGCGATCGTCGCGGCCGGTCTGCTGCGCCGGTTCTTCCCGTTGAACATGACCGCCGCCGGCACGGTGCCGCCCGCCGAGGTGGTGGTGCTCGGCGCCGGCGTTGCCGGACTGCAGGCGATCGCCACCTCGCGTCGGCTCGGCGCCGTCGTCAAGGCCTACGACGTGCGCGCCGCCGCTGCGGAGGAGATCCGGTCGGTCGGCGCGACGGCCATCGAGCTCGAGCTCGAGACCCTGGAGGGCACGGGCGGCTATGCCCGGGAGATGACCGACGACCGTGCCCAGCGCCAGCGCGACCTGCTCGCGCCGTACATCGCCGCCGCCGACGCGCTCATCACGACGGCCGCGGTGCCCGGCCGCGCGGCGCCGATGCTGGTCACCGCCGAGATGGTCGAGCAGATGAAGCCGGGGTCGGTGGTCGTCGACCTGGCGGCCGAGACGGGTGGCAACGTCAAGGGATCGCTGCCCGGCAAGGTCGTCCGGATCGGCAACGCCCAGGTGTGGGGTGGTGCCAACGTGCCCTCGCAGATGCCCGGACCCGCCTCGCGTCTCTATGCCCAGAACGTGGTCAACATCGTCACCTTGATGACCCGCGAGGTCGACGGGACCGTCGCCTACGCCCCGGACTTCGAGGACGAGATCGTGACCGGCTCCTGCGTCACCCACGACGGGACCGTCTGGCACGAGCCGACCCGGACCGCCCTGGAGGGTCCGAAGGAAGAGGAGACCCCGACGTGAGGCAGTCATGAGTCAAGCGGTCGTCTGGCTGACGATCTTCATCCTGAGCGGCTTCGTCGGGGTCGAGGTGATCTCCAAGGTCTCCTCGACGCTGCACACCCCGCTGATGTCCGGGGCCAACGCGATCCACGGGATCATCCTGCTGGGGGCGATCCTGGTCACCGGCTACGCCACGACCACCCTCCAGCTGGTGATCGGCCTGATCGCCGTCGTGCTGGCGAGTGTGAACATGGTCGGCGGGTTCGTGGTCACCGACCGGATGCTGCAGATGTTCACGCGCCGCAAGCCGCCGACCCGCGGGCCGTCGGAGAAGAAGGCATGACCGGCGGCACCCCGGTCTGGGTGCAGGTCGTCTACCTGTTCGCAGCGGTCTGCTTCATCCTGGCCCTCAAGGGGCTCTCGTCCCCGCAGCACGCCCGCCGTGGCAACGCCGTGGGCGCGCTCGGCGCGGTGGTCGCCTGCGTGGTGGTGTTCTTCTACGGCAGCCTCGACCACGTCGTCGCGATCCTGGTCGCGATCGTGGTCGGCACGGCCATCGGGTTCGTGGGTGCCCGCCGCGTCCAGATGACCCAGATGCCACAGCTCGTGGCGCTGTTCAACGGGGTCGGCGGCGGCGCGGCCGCCCTCGTCGCGCTGCTCGAGCTCGCCGACACGGTGGACCGCGCCGGCGTCGCGAAGTTCACCCTGGCGGCGACCGCGTTCACCATCCTGGTCGGCTCGGTGTCGTTCGCCGGCTCGCTGGTCACCTTCGCCAAGCTCCAGGAGCTGATGACCTCCCGTCCCGTGGTGTTCCCGGGGCTGCCCGTGGCGTTCGCGGTGTCCTTCGTCGGGGCGGTCGTGCTCGCCGTGCTGGTGGTCACCCAGCCGGCGATCTGGGTCGGGTCGCTGCTCGCCGTGGTCGGGCTGGTGCTCGGCGTGCTCCTCGTGCTGCCGGTGGGCGGCGCCGACGTACCGATCGTGATCTCGCTGCTCAACGCGTTCACCGGGCTCACCGTCGCCGCGGGCGGCTACGTCCTGGACAACACCGTCCTGCTGGTGGCCGGCACCCTGGTCGGTGCGAGCGGCACGTTCCTCACCCAGCTGATGGCCTCGGCGATGGGCCGCTCGGTGACCAACATCCTCTTCGGAGCGCTCAAGGGCGGCTCGACGCTCGGCGCCGGCGTGGCCTCGGACCGCCCGGTGCGCTCGGCCGGCCCCGAGGACGTCGCGATCCTGCTGGCCTACGCCCACCGGGTGATCGTGGTCCCGGGCTACGGCCTGGCCGTGGCCCAGGCCCAGCACACCCTGCGCGAGCTCGTCGACCTGCTCGGCGAGCGCGACATCGAGGTGGACTACGCGATCCACCCGGTGGCCGGCCGGATGCCCGGCCACATGAACGTCCTGCTCGCCGAGGCTCAGGTGCCCTACGAGCAGCTCAGGGAGATGGATGACATCAACCCGGAGTTCAAGGAGGCCGACGTGGTGCTGGTCGTCGGCGCGAACGACGTGGTCAACCCGGCAGCGAAGACCACGCCTGGTGCGCCGATCTACGGGATGCCGATCCTGAACGCCGACGAGGCCCGGCAGGTGGTCTTCCTGAAGCGGTCGATGCGGCCCGGGTTCGCAGGCATCGAGAACGAGCTGCTCTTCGACCCCAAGACCACGTTGCTCTTCGGCGACGCGAAGGAGACCCTCGGCAAGGTGCTGACCGGGGTCAAGAACCTGTAGGGGGCTCCCGACCGGCGGAGGAGGTCAGCCGACCACGCCGTACAGCCGGTCGCCAGCGTCGCCGAGCCCCGGCACGATGTAGCCCTTCTCGTTGAGCCGCTCGTCCATGCCTGCGGTCACCACGCTCACCGGCACGTCGAGTCCCTCGAGCTCCCTCTCGAGACGCGCACAGCCTTCGGGTGCGGTCAGCAGGCAGATCGCGGTGATGTCGTCGGCGCCGCGCTCGACCAGGAACCGGATCGCCGCCGCCAGGGTGCCTCCGGTCGCGAGCATCGGGTCGAGCACGTAGCACTGCCGCCCGGACAGGTCCTCGGGCAGCCG
>JBDTXF010000071.1:0-9470 GCA_040006355.1 Nocardioidaceae bacterium
GGCAGTCGGGAAGCAGCACCCACGACCCCGACCCGACCGGTCGTGGCACCGCTGCGGGCCTCGATCGGGCAGTTCCGCTTCGATGAGGGCACCCGGCGACTGAGCGCCGGGGTGACCAACGACGGTGCTGGCGACATCCGGGTCACCAGGGCCACCGTCGACTGGGCGGCGATGGCGTTCCCGACCCTGACGCTGCCCGGGGACGTGGTGCACCCCGGGCAGACCGCCGCCTTCACGATCAGGTTCGGCGCGGCCCGCTGCGCGCGATCCGTGGGCCGGCGCCCGGTGATGGTCGCCGTCGTCGACGGCAGGACGCAGCGGCTCAACCTCCACGTCGACCAGCCGGGCCTCCTCGGCCGCCTGCGGGCCAAGGACTGCGCGCAGCAACGGCTCGGGCGCGAGGCCGTCGTGCGCTTGCGGCTCGCCACTGGCACCGAGCGGGTCGCGGGGGAGGAGTACCTCCCCGGCGACCTCGTGCTGCGCCACCGCTCCGGCGCGTCCGAGGAGGTGCGCGTGGTCGACCTCGGTGGCAGCGTGCTCCTGGACCTCGAGCCGCGCGGAGGTCGACGGACGCTGCCCGCGGCGCTTCCCGGGAACCGCCGCGAGCTGAGGCTCCCGGTGCTGCTCGGATCCGTGCACCGCTGTGACGCCCACGCACGCGGGCAGAGCTCGCAGACCTTCCTGATCAGTGCGTTCGTGCGGCTCGGCGCCGACCCCGTCCAACGGGTGGTCCTGCCGCTGGACACGAGCGAGCGGGTTCGCCTCGAGGGGATCCTGGACCGGGACTGCAGCAGTCCCGCCCCCTGAGGGACCAGCGCCGGATGGTCCGGGACGGTGGTTGCGTCTCCGCCCGTGCGGATCCTAGGTTGGCCAGCAGACCACGACTCCCGGGGAGACCCCATGCGCCTGATCCGCACTGCCGTCGCACTCCTGGTCATCCTTGCCGGGTCGACGGCGACCATGACGGCGGCCGACGCCGCCGCCCCCGCGCCGACCATCGCGGTCTCCAGGACGACCGGGCTGACCAAGGGCACCGCGGTGACGGTGTGGGCCACCGGCATCACCGCGAAGGCCGCCGTCCGGGTGATCGAGTGCGACCAGTTCAACGACAACCCCGACATCGACTGCCCGGGCGGCCGCTCCCCGAGCGGGTCGGTCGCGGAGTGGGACACCACGGCCAGCGCCTCGGGGACCGTCAAGCAGAGGGTGACGCTGCGGGACCCGGTGTTCCGCTCGCAGGAGTTCGGCGACGCCTCGCCGGTCTACTGCCGCGCGGACGTGTGCCGGATCTTCGTGGTCTGGGCCGACGCCCAGGGGGCCACCCAGGTGCTGTCCTCGAAGGCGCTGACCTTCAGGGGCTCCCCGGCCACCATCGCCGCCCGCCCGTCGACGGACCTCGGCACCACCGGCTGGGTCTCGGTGACCGGCACCGCGCACGGAGCGGAGGGGCACAGCGTCACGGTGCTCGAGCAGGCCTGCTTCGACCTCGTCCAGGCCCGCGGGTGCTACGACCCGATGCCGGTCAGGTGGGCGAAAGTCAGGTCCGACGGCACCTTCCGGGTCAGCTACCCGGCCCAGCGCTTCATCGGTGAGAGCGGCGGGACCGACTGCGCCGACCCCGAGATCCTCGGCAGGTGCGTGCTCAGCGCGGTCGTCCTGGACTCCCAGGGTCGCCCCGACGACTCCTTCGGCGTGCCGGCCTACGGCGAGCCGTCGGCAGGCCTGGGCTTCGCGGCCCCGCCGGCCTAGCAGCCGATGACGACGTACGCCGAGGTCGAGGCCTTCGCGCTGACGCTGCCGGAGACGACCTCCACCCCGTCGTACGGCGGCGCGCCGGCGCTGCGGGTGAACAAGCGGATGTTCGCCCGGCTGCGCGGCGAGATGGCCGACCAGATCGACCAGCTCACCGGCGAGGCCTATGGAGACGTGCTGATGGTGGGGGTGCAGGACCTCGGAGCCAAGGACGCGCTCCTGGCGTCGGACTCCCGGGCCTACTTCACCGTCCCGCACTACGACGGCTACCCGGCGGTGCTGGTGCGGCTCGCCGAGGCAGACCTCGAGGAGCTCCGGGAGCTGCTGATGGAGGCGTGGATGCGGTCCGCGCCGAAGCGAGCGCTGAACGCCTACGCCGACACGATCGGACCACTGCCGGGGACCGGCTGACCGACGTGTCGGGCTTCTGCGCAGGTGCCTGGCTCTGTGCCAGCTGTGCCTCACGGTGACTGTCGTCATACGGCGTCAGCGAACGGCCGCAGCACCGGGCATGCTGGTGCCTGTGAACGACTCGATGACCAGGCACGTCTCCGCGACCCTCGAGGCCCGGCTGACCGGCCTGACCCGGCTCGAGCTGCAGCTCGCGCTCCCCGACCTCCCCGGCCTGGCCGTCGAGGAACGACTCTCGGTATTGCTCGACGGTGACACCGTCGAGCCGCACGAGGTTCTCGGTGACCACGGCAGCAGGGTGCACGTCATCGAGGGGGCCGAGGGCCGGCTCAGCGTCTCCTACACCGCGACCGCGACCGGCCGCGCGGAGCCGGTCGAGGTCACCGAGAAGGACCTCGTCGCCTACACCCGGCCCAGCCGCTACGCCGACTCCGACCGGCTGATCGGGTTCGCCCGCAAGCAGTTCGGCTCGGGCGCCTCCGGCAGCGAGCTGCTGCACGAGGTCGCCACCTGGGTGGGCTCGCGGCTGAGCTACGTCCCCGGCAGCAGCGGCCCCACCGACGGCGCGTCGGACACGCTGATGGCCGGCGCCGGTGTCTGCCGCGACTACGCGCACCTCGCCATCTCGATGCTCCGTGCGCTCGACACCCCGGCCCGGCTGGTCGCGGTCTACGCACCCGGTTGCGACCCGATGGACTTCCACGCGGTGACCGAGGTCGCGATCGACGGCGAGTGGCGCGTCCTCGACGCGACCCTCCTCGCGCCGCGCCAGCCGCTGCTGCGGATCAGCACCGGTCGCGATGCCGCGGACACCGCGTTCCTCACGAGCTTCGGCGGCCGACTGGTGCTCGAGTCCAGCGTCGTGACGGCCGTCGTCGACGGCGACCTGCCGGTCGACGACCCGTCCGTCGACGTGCTGATGGGCTGAGCCACCGGATCCGCGACAGCGGCTTCGAGCCCGACATCGTGCTCGGCATCGCCAGAGGAGGGCTGGTCCTCGCGTGCTCGCTGGCCTACGGCTGCCGCCCTACCTCGACTCGGCCGAGCTCGACGACGCCCGGGTCCTGGTGGTCGACGACGTCGCGGACAGCGGCAAGACGCTGGAGCTGGTGATGGACTTCTGCCACGGGCACGTGGCCGAGGCCAGGTCCGCGGTGCCCTACCAGAAGTCGACCAGCCTGGTCGCCGCCGACTTCGTGTGGCACGGGACCGACCGCTGGATCGACTTCGCGTGGTCGACGGACCTGTGAGCACCGGGCGGGCGTTTGAGGCCCGGCCGACCGGGTAACCCCTGGGCATGACTGAGTCGAACACACATTCGAACAACGAGCAGGCCGGCAACACCACCGAGCAGGAGATGCTCGGAGCCCCGCGCCCCGGGGACACCGGCACCACCGAGAAGGACCCCGACGACTGGGTGACCGGTGACGAGGCGATGACCGGCGCCCAGCGCAGCTACCTCGACACCCTGGCGCGCGAGGCCGGCGAGCAGCTCAGCCCGGAGCTCACCAAGGCCGAGGCCTCCGAGCACATCGACCGGCTGCAGGGCAAGACCGGCCGCGGGCGGGGCTGAGCCTGGTCGGCACCTGGGCCGACGGCTGGGTCGACGGCTGGGTCGAGCCCCGGACCCGGCACGACGTGGGGTCAGGGCCGCGCCGAGCCCGGGTAGAGCGTTCCCGGGTCGAGCGTTCCCGGGTCGAGCGCTACCGGGTCGAGCCGTGCGGCCAGTGCTAGGTGACCTGCGTGTGCCGCCCAGCCCGCCGGGGTGCTGCGGTGGTCGCCGTCGAGCCGGTGACGGTCGGCGCCGTGCGCGAGCAGCCAGTCGACCGTGCCGTCGCGCCCGTCGTAGGCAGCCTGGTGCAGCGCCGTCTGCCCGTCCCGCCCCGGGCCGTCGACGTCGAGGCCGAGCTCCATCAGCAGCGGCAGTGCGTCATCGTGGTGCTGCTCGACGGCGACCAGCACCAGGTCGGGACGCCGAGCCACCGCCCGACCGGCCAGGGTGTCGTCGAGGGCGAGCGACGCGGTGACGACCTCCCGGTCGGCGGCCAGGCAGTCAGCCACGAAGCCGTCCACCTCGTCCAGACGCTCGCTGCGCCCACCCGCAGCGGCGAGCAGGGCGGCCGCCTCGCGATGACCGTTGCGGACCGCCATCTCGTAGGCGGTGCGGTCACCGAGAAGGGGGTGGTACCCCACCGTGTTCGGGTCCACGTCGTGCGCGAGGAGCAGCCGCACCCGGTCCAGGTAGCCACGCTCGGCGGCCGTCCGCAGCTGCTCGCCGAGCATGGCCGCGGGTGAGGGGTAGGCGTTGCCGAGACGGCCGCGCCACACGCTCGGCACCTCGGCCCCGAGACCATGGGGGAGCAGCACCTCGAGATGGGAGTCGTCGGCAGTGGACATCCGGTTGTACAGCGCCTGGTTGTCGTTGGGGTCGGCCCCGGCACGGAGCAGCACCTCGGCCAGCGCCACGGCGTCGGGGTGCACCGGCTCACCGCGCTCACCGCCGCCGAGAGCACCGGTCAGCGCGGTGAACGGCGAGGCCAGTGCCTGCCACAGGAAGCCTGCGTCCACATCGGCACCCGCGGCCACGAGCACCCGCGCGGTCGCGACCGGGTCGCCCCGCAAGACGCCCAGTCGCGCATAGGTCAGCCACACCAGGGGCGCCCAGCGGTGCGGGCCACCCTCGGAGTGCACCAGGTCCGGCTCGTCAGCGAGCAGGTCCGCGAGGTCGCAGGCCCGGCCGCAGGCCGCCATCGTCCACACGTTCGCGGTCGCGAGCTCTGGGCGCTCGGCCAGGAGCCTCTCGGCACGGCGCAGGTGGTCGGGGTCGGGGTCGGTGTAGGTCAGGCACGCCAGGCGCAGGAAGTGGTCGGCTGGCGCCTCGGGCACGACCTCGTCGGCGGGACCGGGCGGCTCGGGCCACCGGGACCACCGGGACATTGGGTCCGCGCCCGGCCCGGTCACGAGCGGCAGCCGCTCAGGACGTCGAGGACTCGGCAGCCAGCACGGCGGCGCCCACGATGCCGGCGGTGTTGAGCAAGGTGGCGGGCACGACAGGGGTGTCGATCGCGAGCAGCGGAACGAACTTGTCGGCGTTCTTGCTGACCCCGCCGCCGACGACGAACAGGTCCGGGGACAGCAGCCGCTCGAGCGATCGGTAGTAGCGGGTGAGCACCTTCGCCCAGGCCTTCCACGAGAGCCCGTCACGCTCCCGGGCGCTGTTGGCTGCGATCGTCTCGGCGTCCTTGCCGTCGAGCTCGAGGTGACCCAGCTCGGAGTTCGGCACCAGCACGCCGTCATAGACCAGGGCGGTCCCGATGCCGGTCCCGAGCGTGGTCAGCACCACCAGTCCGGTCTGGTCCTTGGCGGCGCCGTAGCGGGCCTCGGCGAGACCAGCCGCGTCGGCGTCGTTGACCACCACGACATCGCGGTGCAGCCGCTCCCGGAACATCGTGACGGCGTCGGTGTAGATCCAGGACTCGTCGATGTTGGCGGCGGACTTCACGACCCCCCGGACCACGACACCGGGCACCGTGATCCCGACCGCCGCACCGGCCTCGGCGCCCTTGTCGACCAGCTCGGAGACCACGTCGGCGACGTCCTGGGGCATGCCGCCCTTGGGTGTGTCGACCCGGGTGCGCTCGGCGGCGAACTCCCCGCTGGCGAGGTCGACGGGGGCACCCTTGATGCCGCTGCCGCCGAAGTCGATGCCGAACGGATGGGTCGACGCATGGTCTTTGGACTGCTTTGGGGTGCCCGCCATGCTGGGAGGCTACCCCCGGTCCCGCGGTCGTGGGAGACCGCCCTCGCACCACTCCCCACTTCGCCGATAAGCAGCATTATGTCAACTACGGCGGGCACGGAGGCTGCTGTCATCACCCGAGGGCACGCCCGAACAGCCCCAGCACCTCGTCGGCCCAGCCCAGTGCACCCAGGCCGCTGGTCACGTTCTGCGGCGGCCGGTTCACCAGGGTGTCGAGCCTGATGAGCCGGTCGAAGTCGACTGATCCGTGGTCCGCGCCGGCGAACGGCACGCCCGCCAGGTTCATGACCGCGATGATCTCGTTGGCGATCAATCCGTAGCCGACGGTCGTGGGATGGACGCCGTCGAGAGAGAACAGCCCCCCGGTGGCCCGGCCACCGTGACCGTCCCCGGTCAGGAACCGGGAGTCCGGGAGCGGGTGCAGACCTGCAAGGGCCGGCGGCAGCGGGTACGGCGTCCACCAGTCCGGCCGCGCGTTTGGGTCGTCGATGTAGCGCCGGGCGGCGAGCCGGTCGAGCTGGGCGGCGATGTCCAGGAGGTACCAGTCCTTCGGAGGGCTCCCGTCCACGACTGCGCGTGCCGTGCGTACGGCGTCCTCGATCGCGGTGTTGTAGAGGTCGACGGCCGCGTCCACCGCCCGGGCCTCGGCGGCCGTGATGTGCGGCTGTCGGCGTGGGTCGAAGGTCCTCTCGTCCACCCAGGGCCGCGCGTAGTACGGGAAGTAGCGCGAACCGGGTCGCACCTTGAGTCCGATCCCCCGCGCGATCGGCGGGATGGTGACGTGCGGGACCGTGCACCAGATGACGTGGCGAGCCTGCACTGCGGCGACCGCCCGGACGACCTGGTCCAGCTCGTGGGCGAAGTGTTCGGGTCTCCATACCGTGTAGTTCCGCTTCCCCACCGGGTCGTCGTAGCCGTGTCCGCTCCACGCGACCCGGAGCTCGGTGACCGACCGGAGCGCGTTGTTGGATCCGAGGAACACCACCAGCGTCTCGATGCCGCAGTCCGTCGTGGTGTCGTGCTGGCGGCCCAGCTCCGCGGCGGCCTCGAACAGGGTCATCCGAGAGGTCGCGTCGGTCCAGTGCGGGTAGACGCGCACGGCGGCGCGCTCGGAGTTGTTCTCCACGACCTGCTTGAGCAGGTCGTCGTGCGGTCGGCCGATCCCGGCGGCGCATGAGGCGAAAGTCTTGTCCAGCGCGTCCCGAAGGTCCCAGCCGTACATCGCCAGGACGTGGTTGATCGCGGCGAGGTTCGGGGCCCGCGTTCCTGGCCCGCGCTCCCAGTAGTCCTCGACGTCGTCGAGGAACTGGCGTCCGCGGAACAGTGCGAGCGGAAGCTCCCAGACGTCGAGGGTGTCGCCGAAGTGCTGCTCGAGGTCCCGCATGAGCAGCTCGATGTTGACGGGGAGACCACCTGGACCGCCGTACTGGGGGTAGCGCAGCTGCGCGGACCAGCCCAGCTCGTGGGCAATGATCGCGGCGAACGACAGGTCCGTCCGATAGACAGCACCGCTCTGAAAGCCGTGCGCCAGCGAGTCACCGATCACCACCAGCCGGTTCGGGGGCAGACCCTGCGACGTCGCGCGTGCGTCGATCCCCAAGGTGGGGTCGAGCGCCGGCCGTCGCGGCCCCGCCGCGGCGCGCTCGTGGACATCGTCCGGAGCGTCGTCCGGGACGGACTGGTCGGTAGCCGGAGGCATGGACTGCTCCTTGTGGTCGCGAGAGGCGCCGGTGGGGCCCGCAGCGTGCGGACCGCCGCCGTCACCCGCGGGGGACGAACATGAACTGCGGGCTCGAGTTCCCGACGACCGCCAGCTGCTCGACGAAGAGTCCCCGTAGTCGGACGTAGCGAGCCCCGAGCTCGTGCGTCAGGAACGGGAACTGGGCACTGTCGGCGTCCTCGAGGCGCACCGTGCCGGAGCTGATCGCCTTGACACGGTCCTCGAGGCCCTTCCAGGCGTCCGGGTCGGTGAGCAGCTCGTGCATCGTCCGCCAGACCGGCATGGCGTCGAACCCGGAGAGGTCCGGCGCGCGGAGGGCGGCCAGGCTCCGCGCGATGGCGTCGAGGACGGCCGCGTCGCTGGACACGGGCCTCCACGGATCCGACATGGTGACCAGCCGTCCCTACAGCAGACTCATCACGATCGGTAGCACCACCGGTGCCGCCTGGCTCACGAAGTGACAGACGTCGTCGAACCATCCCTTGTCCTTGCCTGCGGGCGCGGCTGGCAGGTCAGGGCGATCCGAGCTGCCCTGCATCGCCTGGACGGTCCCCTGGCCCAAGGTGAAGGTCAGCGCCGTGGCGTAGTCCATGAAGTCGCTGTCGCTGCGGCGCGACTCCGGGATCGAGGCTGCGATCGCGTTCAGATCCGGCTTGGGCGGCTGGTAGTCCTTCGAGACCGCGTCGATGACCACGGGAGCGACCGTCTGGACGATGTTCCAGACGTCGTCCCACCATGCCTTCTGCGTGATTGCCGTCGGGTCGTCGATCCTGCCCACGTAGTCCTTGTTGCTCGGACGGAACGCCTTGCCGGGGTCGGCCAGCGCAGTGGACTGGTAGGCGCCGAGGAGTGACGTCGCCATGGACGTGGCGTCGTGGCGCGTGGAGGGCGGCACGATCCCGGTATTCCCGGAGCTTGAGCTCGTCAGGGCCGAGAGCAGCTGCTTGCGTGCCGCTTCGAGCTTGGGGTTGGCGATGGTGGTGGGCATGGTTCCTCCTTGTCGAGTGCTGCATGGACACGTGCGTTGGAAAAGCTGAGAGTGCTAGGCCGTCACGGGCTGAGCAGGCTGCTGAGCCAGCCCGCCACGTCGAACCCGCCGTCGGCGATGGGTGCCGCGCTGCCTCCGTTCGCGACGACACCCGGCTGGGACATGGCGATGAAGGTCTCGTTGTAGAGCTCGGGATGCATGGCCGGGACGAGCGCCTGAGGTGTCTGGCTCATGTTGATCGCCTTGAGCCGGTCCACCACGCGGTCGCAGAGCTGACCGAGGCTCAGGGCCGGATCGACCTCCCGGACCAGCCCGAAGGTGAACGCGGACAGGCTGTCGGTCTGCGGGCTCCCTGCGGCAGCGGTCTGGTCGGCCATGCAGGCTGCCAGGAGGGCGCCGTTCATGTCCACCGCACCCTGCGCCAGGTCCTTCTGCTCGGGAACCCCTGTCCGCCCGCCGGGAACGAAGTTTTTGGCGACCGCGGACACGTCGGACGTGGCGGTGCGCCCGAAGAACTTGAAGCGGCTGACCTGGGTGTACAGTTGGTTGTTGCGCGCGGCTTGCTCAGCGCTCGGCTGCCACACCTTCGCCCGGGCGACCTGGACGGCTCCTCCAGGGAAGAAGACCTTGTTCATCCCGCCGGAGTGGCACGAGTCAAGGACCACCGTCAGCACGTCGGCGGGCAGCGTCTGCGTCCTGGAGCTGAACTCCTGGTCGGTCAGGAACGCGTCGTACAGGCACAGGACCTCGACCATGGTGTCGCCCTCGGGGTACTGGTAGCCGTGTGAGGACTCGAAGTACACGAGCTGGTCCCCCATGTGGGCCCCGGCGAACAGCGT
>JBDTXF010000072.1:0-9411 GCA_040006355.1 Nocardioidaceae bacterium
CCGGGGACCGCCGACGCCTCCTCGCCGCCGGTGTCGCCGGCGGCGCCGCCGTGCTGGCGCTGCTCGTCAAGCAGAACATGGCCGACGGGGTGGTCTTCGCAGCCGTCGTGTGGTTCGTCGCCTGGCGCTCGGGCGGGCTCGCGGGCCGCCGGCTGCCGGGCCTGGTGGCGGCGGCCGCTGCCGGCGGGGTCCTCACCGGGACCCTGCTCGCGGCCTGGACCCTGCTGCACGGCTCCTCCCTGGGCGGGGTCTACTTCGCGATGTACCCCTTCCGGGTCCGCGCCGCGCAGGTCATCGCGGCCGGCGCCTCGGCCGCCACCGGGCAGCGGCTCGGCGCGCTGCTGATGGCCTGGCTCGTCTCGGGCCTTCCGCTGCTCGCCCTCGCCCTCGCCGCGGCCGTGCTGCGAGGACGGCTGCGGGGACCCGTCGGGTGGGGGCTCCTGGCGGTGCTGTGCTTCGACCTGGCATCGGTGCTGACCGGGGGCAGCTTCTGGCACCACTACCTCGTGCAGCTGGTCACCCCGACCGGGATCGCGGCGGGGCTCCTGGTCCGCCACCGGGTCCGGGGGGCGCGGGTCCTCGGACTGCTCGTCGTCGCGGTGGCACTGGTCGCCTGGACCGGGAGCCTGCGGGCCTCGCAGGCGGACGTGGGCACCGCGGTCGGCCTCTCGGTCCGGCAGGCGTCGCACGCGCACGACACGTTGGTCAGCGCCTTCGGAGACGCCACGGTCGTCCTTGCGGGCGGGCTCCGCTCGCCGTACCCCTTCTTGTGGAGCCTCCCGGCGCGCACGCTGGACCGGCACTTCGGCCTCTTCGAGTCGCTGCTGCTCTCGCATCGCTCGCCCACCTGGGTGGTGGTGGAGGGACACCGGACGCTCGACCACCTGCGCACCGACGCCGTGGGTCCGGCGCTGTCACAGCGCTACCACCTGGTGGCGCAGCTCTGCGGGCGCGAGGTCTACCTCCGCGACGGCGTGCACCGTCCCGCGCCGCGGCGTCCGGCCAGCTGTCGCGCATCGGCCATCGGCTAGCGGTTCATCGTGCAGTCAGGGTCCGTCCGTAACCTCGGGTCGGTGAGCTCCCTCCCCTCCCGACGCGACCACCTCTGATGTGGGACCGTCTGCAACGTCAGTGGTTCCTGCCCGTCAACCACCTCGCTCGGCACACGAGCTGGGCCCACGGCCCCATGCGGACCTACGCGGAGCTCGGCATCGTGCTGTTCGGCCTCGTGCTCGTCATCGCCTGGTGGTCGGCCCGCCGCGCCAACGACCCGCGGCGGATGGCCACGGCCCTGTGGACGCCGGTCGGCGCCCTGGTCGCGATCGCGCTGAACCAGCCCCTCGGTCGGCTGGTGCACGAGCCGCGCCCCTTCACCGTCTTCCCGCACGCCCTGACGCTGGTGGCACGCAGCCACGACTTCTCCTTCCCCAGTGACCACGCCGTGATGGCGGGGGCGGTGACCGCCGGCGTCCTGCTGGTCGACCGCCGGCTCGGGCTGGTGACCGCGGTCGCTGCTCTCGTCCTCGCGTTCGCCCGGGTCTATGTCGGCGTGCACTTCCCGCTCGACGTGGTCGCGGGCCTCGCCTTCGGCGCTCTGATCACCCTGGCCGGCTACGTCGTCGTACGTCGTCCGCTGGAAGCCGCGGTCGGCGGGCTGGCCCGGACCCGCCTCAGGACGCTGGTCGGCCGCCGGGCCGAAGGAGACCCGACGCGACGCCAACGGTTGCATCCCGGCGCCTGACCAGCACCGCCTTGTGGTCCGAGGCGCTGGTCAGCAGCGTCACCGATGCGGCCGGGCCGGGGCCGTGCACGTCGTCGATCTTCCGGTGCGACCCCAAGGTGCCAGGCCGGTCCTCGCGGCCCTCCCAGGCCGACGTGAGGCCGGGCAGGCGCAGGCCGTCGAAGTTCGAGTCGCCGGCGGCGTGCACGACGTGCCCCAGTGCCAGCTCCCGCTGGACCACCCGGCGCAGGCGCCGGACCTCCGAGCGGTGCCGGGCGGCCAGCCGGGGCCGGTCCTCGCGGTAGAGCCCCCCGCTCTGCACGCCGGGGGTGAGGTGGAAGCTCACGACGCTCACCGTCGTCCCGGTCAGGGCGTCCCGGAAGCGGGCCACCGTCGCCACCCTCGGTGGCATCAGCGGCACGGGTCGGGCACCCCGGTCCGCCCAGCCCCACCAGCCGAGCACCCGGATGCGGGAGCCGGCCGGCTCGAACCGCGCGGTGCGCGCGCCGACCGGGCAGCCGCCCCACAGGGGAGCGACCCACACGTAGCCGGCCGCGCGAAGCAGGCGGCGTCGGCTGACACCCCACTCCTGCAGCGCGACCAGGTCGGGCCGGCTCGCCAGGACCACGTCGAGCGCGGCCCGGGCGTCGTGACGGCCCAGGCTGCACAGGATGTTGGCGCTCACCACGTCCGTGTGGCCGACGTCGGTGCTCAGCGCGGCACGCTCTCGGTGTCCGGCGGCGTCGCGGACCTGCGCGTGAGGGCGTCGTCTGTCGTCATGCCGCCACGGTCCCAAGGGTGACCTGTCGGCAGCCTGACCCTTCTCGGTCATGCTGCCGACAGGTCGTGCGCCTAGGCTCGCGCGCAGGTCTGCACGAGGGGGAAGGAGCACGATGTCGGGCACCACGGTGGCACTGCTCACCTCCGTCTTCCTGGCGTCCGCGGTGGAGTTCGTGGAGGCGTTCACCATCGTCTTGGCGATGGGGGTCTCCCGGGGGTGGCGGTCGGCCCTCGCGGGCACGGCTGCTGCCCTGCTCCTGCTCGTCGCCCTCACGAGCGTGCTCGGCTACGGTCTGCGGACCTGGCTCTCGGAGTCGCTGTTGCAGCTGGTGGTCGGGGTGCTGCTGCTGGTCCTCGGCCTCCAGTGGCTCCGCAAGGCGGTGCTGCGGTCCGCGGGGCTGAAGGCGATGAGCGACGAGGTCGAGGAGTACGCCGAGCAGCAGGAGGCCGCGCGCCGGGCGGACCGCACGTCGTGGGCCGGGATCGACCTGTTCGGCTTCCTGGTGTCCTTCAAGGGCGTCTTCCTCGAGGGCGTCGAGGTGGTGTTCATCGTGCTCACCTTCGGGCTCTCCGCAGGCGCCCTGGGCGTGGCCGTCGCCGGGGCGGTGGCGGCCGGCCTGCTCGTGCTGCTGGCCGTGGTGCTGCTGCGCGAGCCGCTGTCCCGGGTCCCCGAGAACACCCTGAAGTACGCCGTCGGCCTGCTGCTGACCAGCTTCGGCACGTTCTGGTCCGTCGAGGGCGTCGGCCACTTCCGACCCGGCGGCGCGAGCCTGTCCTGGCCGGGCGACCGGCTCTCGCTGGTCGCCCTGGTGGCCATGTGGCTCCTCGTCTCGCGGGTGCTGGTGCGAGCCCTCGCGTCGGGCCGGACCGCTCAGCTTGTCGAGGTGTCGCGGTGAGCCTGCTGCGAGCGTTCGGGTCCTTCTGGTGGGACCTGGTCATCGGCGACGACCCGAAGATCGCTGCCTACGTCGTCGGGGTGCTGGTCGTGCTCGTCGCGGTGACCGCCGCGACCGGCGTGCCGGACGGCGCGGCGGCCGTCGGGGCGACGGTGCTGCTCGTCGCCTGCTTCGTGCTCGGGGTGGGCGCCGACGCGCGACGGGTCCGCCGCACCCGGAGCCGACGAGGCTGACGGGGCTTCGAAGACGAAGCTGCGGTAGGTCACGAACCGGAACGCCGTGCCCAGTGCAAGCCCCACGACGTTGGCCGAGATGTTGTCGGCGAGCCGGCTGGTGAGGTGCAGGAGGTCGTGGGAGACCACGAGAGTGAGCACCGAGAACCCGAAGCCGATGACGTTGAACAGCACGAACAGGGCTATCTCCCGACGACGGCCGCGCTCGCTCCCGCCCCGCCAGGTCAGGGTCCGGTTGCCGACGTAGGTGACCACCATCGCGGCGAGGACGGCGAGGGTGCGGGCCACCGACGGGTCGAGCGTCGAGAACGGGTGCATGCCACCCAGCACGTTGAACGCGCCCACGTCGACGACGTACCCGGCCCCGCCCACGAGCAGGAACGTGCGCACCTCCCGGGTGAGGAGCCTTCGGGCCAGGTCCAGGACCGTCACACCCGCCACCTCACGCCGTGGCCGGGAGACGTACGACGAACCGGGCCCCGCCGAGGGGCGAGGTGTCGATGTCGATCGTCCCCGCCGCCAGCTCGACGATGTTGCGCACGATGGCGAGGCCCAGGCCCGCCCCGCCCTCCTCACGGGCCCGCGCCGAGTCCAGTCGCACGAAGCGGTCGAAGACGCGGCCCCGGTCGATCTCGGCGATGCCCTCGCCGTCGTCGTCCACCGTCAGCTCGACGACACCGTCGCGCTCGCTGACGGCGAGCACGATCCGGGAGGTCGCGTGCCGGACCGCGTTGTCGACGAGGTTGCGGACCACCTGGCCGAGCAGGATCGAGCCGCCGCGGACCTGTCCCGAGCTGACGTGGGAGACGTCGACCGACAGGTGCGCCACGGCCCGGACCCGGCCCACCTCGCGCAGCACCAGGTCGTCGAGGTCGACCAGGTCGCTGTCGGCGACCACGTGCCCGTCGTCGAGCCGGGCCAGCATCAGCAGGGCGGTGACCAGGTCCTCCAGCCGCCGGCTCTCGGCCAGCACGTCGTCGGCGAGGCCGGCGAGCGCCACCCGGTCGGGGTAGGCACGCGCCACCTCGGCGCTCTGCCGGATCACCGCGAGCGGGGACCTGAGCTCGTGCGAGGCGTCGGAGACGAACTGCCGCTGCAGCCGGTGGGACTGCTGGATGCGGCCGAGCATCTCGTTGATCGTGGTGGCCAGCCGCGGGATCTCGTCGCGGCCCGGCGGGATCGGGAGCCGGCGGTCGAGGTGGGCCGAGGTGATCTCGTCCGCGTCACGGCGCATCGCCTCCACCGGGCGCAGGGCCCGCCCGACGCTGAGCCAGACCGTGATGCCGACCAGCAGCACCGCCAGAGGAACGGCGACGACCAGCAGGGCCAGCGAGATGCCGGTGGCACGGGCGACCTGCTCGGTGGACCGGCCCGCCACCACGAGGGCGACCGGTCCGGCGTCGTCGACCCGCCGGGCCACCATCACGAAGTGGTCCCGATGACCAGACACCCGCACGCTGAGCGACGTGCCGGCCAAGGTCATCAGCGGATGGTCGGTCTTGGCCGCGTGGCCTGCGAGCACGGTGCCGTCGGTGCCCACCAGCTGCACGACGACGTCGCTCCCGCCGGTGATCACCACCTGCTGCGGGCTGGCGCCCTTGGCCAGCTGTGCGGTGACGTCGGCCACCTCCTGGTTGTCGGTGGCCACCAGTCCCGCCAGCAGGGAGCCATGCAGGATCCGCACGAAGACCACCGAGCCAAGCAGTGCCGCGAGGAGTACGGCGAGCGCGGCCACCGTGGTGACGCGCACCCGGATGGGGGCGAACGTCTCGAAGCGCCTCACCCGTCCTCCGGGACGCGCAGGCGGTAGCCGCTGCCGCGCAGCGTCTCGATGTCCTCGCGCCCGAAGGGCCGGTCGATCTTGCGGCGCAGCCGGGCGATGTAGACCTCGATGATGTTCGGGTCGCCCTCGAAGCCGTAGTCCCACACGTTGCCCATGATCTGCGCCTTGGTGAGCACGTCACCGCGGCGCCGCATCAGGAACTCCAGCAGGGACAGCTCCCTGGCGGTCAGCTGGAGGGGCACGCCGGCACGCGTGGCCTGCCGCCGGGCCGGGTCGAGCACCAGGTCGCCCACCTCGAGCTTCGCCGGCCGCTCCTGCACGCCGCGGCGCAGCAGCGAGCGCAGCCGGGCCAGGAGCACCTCGAAGGAGAACGGCTTGATCACGTAGTCGTCCGCGCCTGTGTCGAGCGCCTGGACCTGCTCCCCGTCGCCGTCCATCGCGGTGAGCATCAGGATCGGGGTCCAGTTGCCCTCCTCGCGCAGCGACCGGCACACGGCGTACCCGTCCATCACCGGCAGCATGATGTCGAGCAGGATCGCGTCGTAGGTGTTCTCCTGGGCGAACCGCAGGCCCTCGGCACCGTCGGGGGCGACGTCGACGGCGAAGCCCTCGGCCTCCAGACCGGTCCGCAGCGACGCGGCCAGGCGCGCCTCATCCTCGACGACGAGCAAGCGCACCACAGGCCTCCTGACCCTTTCAGGCCCATTGTCGTCCCTCCGCCTGACGAGCACCTGAACGAGGCGGGACCAAAGTCCCGCGGCCCGGTGTCGTCGGCCTCTGCTAAGGCCCGGGCGGACGGCGCAGGGTGGAGCCATGGACAGCACCCTGACAACCGGTTCCGTGGTGGTCGGCGTCGACGGATCGCCGGGGAGCGACGTCGCCCTCACCTGGGCGGCCGACCAGGCCCGGTCCGAGGCCCGACATCTCCTGGTGGTGCACACCGTCGCGTCCCCGGTGGTCACCGACTTCGCCATCGACCTGGTGGCGTCGCGCGCGGACCTCGTCGCGGGCGGCCGCCGGATCACCGACCTGGCCCTGGAACGCGTCAACGCGAGCCACCCGGACGTGGTGACCACGGCGCTGGTGCTGGTCGGCGACCCGCGGGTGCAGCTGGCGGAGGCGGCTGCGGAGGCGTCTCTGCTGGTGCTGGGCTCGCGGGGCCGGGGGGCGGTCGCCAGCCTGCTGCTGGGGTCGGTGAGCGTGGCGCTGGCCGCTCACGCCCCGTGCCCGGTCGTGGTCGCCCGTCCACCGACCCGGGAGATCGCCGCCATCGATCTCTCGGTCGTCGTCGGGGTGGACGCCGGTGCGGACTCCCCGTCCGCGCTGCTGTTCGCCTTCGAGCTCGCCGCTTCCCAGCTCCGGCCGCTCGAGGTCATCCACGCACTGGGCAACGCCTGGCTGTTCCCCTACCCCGACGGGGTCAGCCCCGAGCTGGTCCGCGAGACGGTGGACGCGGCCGACGACGTCGTCACCGGACTGCTGGAGGGGCTCGCGGACAAGTTCCCCGACGTCGTCGTGCGCCGCCGCCTGGAGCAGGAGACCCCCACCCAGGCACTCGTCGACGCCTCGCGGGAGGCATCCGTCGTCGTCGTCGGGTGTCGCGGCCGCGGGACGGTCCGCAGCCGGGTGCTGGGCTCGGTGAGCCGTGCGGTCGTGGAGCATGCGCACTGCACGGTGGCCGTGATCGGTGAGCCCAGGACAGCCGGCGTCACATGATCGTGCAGGAGGAGATGTCGAGCGCCCGGTGCCGCGAGCTGCTGGTCGACGGCGCCGTCGGCCGGGTGGCCATGGCGACGCCGGTCGGCCCCCGGATCGTCCCGGTGAACTATGCCGTCCACGGCGATGCCATCGTCTTCCGCACCGCCCCCTACAGCGAGCTCAGCGCCTACGGCTGGAACACCGACCTGGCCTTCGAGGTGGACCGCCTCGACGTCGGGACCCACACCGGCTGGAGCGTCGTGGCCCTGGGCAGGGCGCACATCGTCGAGGACCCGGACGAGGTGCAGGAGATCCGCCGGATCTGGGAGCCGCGGCCGTGGGCGGCGGGCCTGCGCAACCTCTACGTCAAGCTGGTGTGGCGGGAGCTGACCGGTCGGCGGCTGGGCGAGGCCTAGCCATCGCACCTAGGCTCGGTCCATGACGGAGACCTGGGCGACCGGCGGCGGCCTCCCCGACGACGTCCGGTCCCTGCTCGACGCGGTCGTCGCGATCAGCGCCGACCTCGACCTGCACACCATGCTCGACCGGATCGTGGTGTCCGCGTGCCGCATCACCGGAGCGCGCTACGGCGCCCTCGGTGTGCTGGGCAACAACCGGGAGCTGGTCGATTTCGTGACCTCGGGGCTGACGGCGGCCGAGCACGCGGCGATCGGCGAGCTGCCCCGAGGCCACGGGATCCTCGGACTGCTCATCGAGGAGCCGCACGCGCTGAGGCTGCGCACGCTGGCGGCCCACCCCGCGTCCTACGGCTTCCCGCCGAACCACCCGCCGATGGACAGCTTCCTCGGGGTCCCGGTGCGGATCAGGGGCACGGTCTTCGGCAACCTCTACCTCACCGAGAAGCAGGGCGGTGGCGACTTCACCGACCAGGACGAGCTCCTCGTCGACTCACTCGCGCGCGCGGCAGGCTTCGTGATCGACAACGCCCGGTCCTTCGGTCAGAGCGAGCGTCGGCGCCAGTGGCTCGAGGCCTCGGCGCAGGTCGTCGAGGCGCTGCAGCCGCCCGTGCAGCTCAGCGACGCACTCAGGCGGATCGTGGTGACCGCGCGCCGGGTGACCGGTGCGGTCGCGGTCGCGGTCGTGCACGCGCGCGGAGGCGGCTACGACGTGGTCTCGGCCGAGGGACCGGAGGGTCTCGACCTCGAGGCCGTGGCCGCCTCCGTCCGCGAGGACATCGCCCGTGCCGAGTCCGACGTGCAGCTGGTCGTCGTACCCCGGGGGGAGCGGGGCACCCTGGTCCTGGTCCCGCTGCGCGCCCACCTCGCCGCGACCGGCGTGCTGCTGATGGTCCTCGGGGCCGGGCAGGGCACGCTGGAGGCCGAGGAGGCCGAGCTGCTGGCGTCGTTCGCGGACCAGGCTTCGCTGGCTCTCGACCGCGCCCAGGCGGTCTCCGACCGCGGGGAGCTGATGCTGGTCGCGGACCGGGACCGGATCGCGAGGGACCTGCACGACCTGGTCATCCAGCGGCTCTTCGCCACCGGGCTGCAGCTGCAGGGGGCCCGCCGGATGGTCTCGGGCAACGAGGTCGCCGACCGGCTCGACTCGGCGGTCAGCGACCTCGACGTGACCATCCGCGACATCCGCTCGACGATCTTCGAGCTCCAGAGCCCGCACGACGTCTCGCTGAGGACGGACGTGCGCGGGGTGGTCAAGGAGTACGTCCCGGTGCTGGGGTTCACCCCGCTGGTGCGCAGCGACGGGCCGGTGGACACCGCCGTGGACGCCTCGGTCGGCGCCCAGCTGCTGGCGGTGCTCCGGGAGGCGCTCTCGAACGTCGCCCGGCACGCCGGCGCCGACGCGGCGGTGCTCGAGGTGCTGGTCAGCGGTCGCGCCGTCGTCCTGCGGGTGACCGACAACGGCACCGGCCTGCCTGCGGCACGACGGGAGAGCGGGCTGCGCAACGTCCGCCGGCGCGCCTCCGAGCTCGGCGGCTCCGTGTCGTTCCACGACGAGGAGCCGCACGGCACCCGGCTCGAGTGGACGGCCCCGCTGGTCCCGTCCCGCTGACCGCCCGGCTATCGACCCAGCCCTCGACCCGGCCCTCGACCCAGCTCTCGACCCAGCCCTCGACTCAGCCCTCGACTCAGCCGGGCCAGGTCCAGTCGGAGACCTCGGCGATGTCCTCGCCGTGGGCGCGCGTCCAGTCCCGGGCCCGCATCCGCGAGTCGACCATGTCCTGGCGCAGGTGGGCGGCGTGGGAGCCCAGCGACGGCACCCGGTCGATGACGTCCATCACCAGGTGGTAGCGGTCGAGGTCGTTGAGCATCACCATGTCGAACG
>JBDTXF010000073.1:0-9379 GCA_040006355.1 Nocardioidaceae bacterium
CGAGTTCGCCAACGACCTGGTGCAGGAGTGCGTGCTGGCCTCGCTGGTGCCGGCGCTCGCAGCCGCCCACCACCGCCGGGCGGCCGACCTCAGCACGGACCAGCCCGAGACGATGGCCGAGCACGCCTTCGCCTCAGGCGATCTCGAGCGGGCCGCCCAGGGCTGGCTGCTCGCCGGGCAGGCCGCGATGGGCCGGTCGGCGGTCGAGGACGCCGCCGCACTGTTCGGCCGCGGCCTGGACACCACGAGCGACCCGGTGCTGCGAGCCCGGCTGCTCCTCGCGCGTGGCGTCGCGGGCGAGGCGCTCACGACGTACGCCCCGGCGCTCGCCGACATCGAGGAGGCACTCGCCCTGGCGCGCGCCCGCGGGAGCCGACGGGTCGAGATGGAGGCGCTGCGCGCCCGCGGAGGGGACGTGCCAGTCGGGCTGCACCTCCCCACGGCCGACGTGGCCGCGCATCTCGAGTCGGCGCTCGCGATCGCCACCGAGCTCGGCGACCGGCGCGCCGAGGCGGGCATCAGCACGCGCCTCACCGTCCTGGACATCAGCCGGCTGCGGCTGAGGTCCGCGCTGAGCCGCGCCGAGAGGACGCTCGAGCGGGTCGGCACCGGGCACGAGGACGACCGGGTCCTCGCCCTCGACGGGCTCAAGTCCGTGCTCGCCTACCTCGGTGACGCCGACCGGCTCCGCGTCGTGCTCCACGAGCTGGAGCCGATGCTGCGCAGAGGCGACTCCGCCTGGCTGCTCCAGTGGACCGTCTTCGAGGCAGCCTTCGTCCCTGCCTCGGCGGGCGCCTGGGAGGAGGCACGCGACCGGGTCGAGGAGGCCCTCCGGATCAACCTCCGCTCCGGCTACCCCGCCTACTCGGGGTTCTTCGAGGCCCACCAGGGCTGGTTCGACAGGCTCGCCGGAGACCTGGACAGCGCACTGCTGCACGGACGCCGGGCCGTGGAGCTGACCTCGAGCGCCGACCACCCGTGGTGGTACGCCGCCGCGTGCGGCCTGCTGGCGGCCACCCTGGTGGCGTCGGGGCAGCCGGTGGAGGCGGCAGCGACCGCGCGGCGCGGGCTCGCGTCCACCGGCCCCGCCACGGCAGAGGCCTGGCGGCTGCGGTGCGCCGCGCCGCTGGCAGCGGTGTCGGACGACGACGTCGACTGGCGAGTGGCCAGCGGGCTGCTCCGGGGCGTCGACTGCCCGGCCGGCCAGGCCTGGGTGGCCGGCGCCGACTGCTACCTGCTGGTCGCGACGGCGGCGCACCGCAGAGGTGCGCTGGACGAGGTGGCGGAGCCGCTCGCGGCCCTGCGCGGCGCCACCGGGACGCGGTGGGCCTCGGTCCGGGCGCAGCTGGACGCCGCGGACCTCAGATGAGCTCCGCGACCAGCCGAGCTGCCTCCTGCGCGCCGCCCGGAGGGACGGGAAGGTAGTCGGTCGGGCTCCGCAGCTCGTCGACCAGCGCCTCCGCGATCCGCGCCGGGTCGGCGTCGCGGTAGTCCATCGCCCGGCCCGCACCGTGCCGTTCCAGCCGGTGCCGCACGTGCACCTGCTGCTCGAAGTGGTGGCCCAGCGGGAAGTACAGGAACGGGCGGCCGCTCGCGGTCAGCTCCATGGTCGTGCTCAGCCCGCCCTGCACCACGGCCACGTCGCAGGCCGCGTGGTGCAGGTCGAGGTCCGGCACGTTGCCGTGCACCTCCACGCCGTCGGGCGCCTCCAGCGACGACGGGTCGATCCGGGGGCCCGTCGCGACCACCATCCGCAGCCCGGGGATCCTGCGGCGGGCCTCCGGGTAGGCGGCGACGACCTTGCGCAGCAGGTGGCCGCCGACCCCTGAGCCGCCGACGCTGACCACGCAGACGACGTCCCCCTCGGCGTACCCGAGTCTGCGGCGCAGGGCAGGCCGGTCCGCCGGGTCGGGACGCTCGCCCAGCACGTAGCCGGCGAACTCGAAGTGCTCCTCGGTCCACGCACGCGCGGTGGGCAGGCCCGGGCCCAGCGGTACGTCGACCACGTCGGCCGGGTCACCCACGAACACCGACCGGTCGCGCAGCGCGGGATAGCGGGCGACGTGCTCGACCATCTCGAGATTCCAGTCGCTGGTGAGGAATGCCTCGCTCTCACCGCCGTCGGGCAGCGGCATCCAGCCGACGAAGTCGGTCATCCACGCGAAGGGCGCCCGCTTGAGCCGGGGGTTCTCGTGCAGGAAGTGGTCGAGGTCCCAGGCCTCGTCCCCGATCCAGAGGTCGAAGCGCTCGCCGTCCACGAGGTCGTCGAAGACCAGGAAGTTGTTCACCAGCACCTCGTCCATCGCCCGGACGGCCCGGAAGGCGTGCAGGTCGTGCTCGCCGGCCTCGGACTCGAAGTGCCCCGACTCGCTGGCGAGGAACCGTGAGGCGGGGTGCACGACCTCGCCCCGGCGCTCGAGGAACTCTGCCACCGGCGACTGGGTCAGCCACAGCACCTCGACGTCGGGTCGCTGCTGGCGCAGGGCGTCGGCGATGGCGAGGTCGCGCCGGGCGTGGCCCAGGCCGATCGGCGAGCTGAGGTAGAGGACCCGCGGGCGGCGCCCCGGCCCCCGTGAGCGTGGCCGAGGGGGGCGCGGGACGTCGGCGACGCGGTCCACGAAGTCCTTGATCGCCTTGGCGACCACGACCGGCTCGCGGGCCATCGGCAGGTGCCCCGAGCCCTCGAGGACGAGCCGGTCCGCGCCGGTGAGGCGGGCCACGGTGTCGAACCGGCCCGTCGGCTGGCACCGGTCCTCGGTGCCGTTGATGACCAGGACCGGGCAGCGCACGCCGCGCAGCACCCGCTCGGTCTCCTGCGGTGTCGTCGCGTGCTGCCGACCCGCCTGCGCTGCGAGCATGATCTCGCCCGACGTGCCCAGGGCGTACTCCACGGTGTCCTCCAGCACCTTGGTGGAGTGCGGCTCGACGCAGAGCTGGTCGAAGAAGAAGCGGGCGAAGTCCGGCCAGTCGGCGAGCCAGTGGTGCCGGTTCATCTTGGCCCAGCCGTCGTGGGACGTGAGCTCCTCGTCGAAGCGCGCCGCGGCCTCCGCTCGGAACGCCAGCGGTGGTGTGCCGTCGGGAGCGAACGGGGCGATGGCCACCACGCCCTGCACCCGGTCGGGGTGCAGGGACGCCGTCACCAGCGCGAGCCAGGCGGTGTAGCAGACGCTAGCCAGCACCGCGCGCTCGATGCCGAGCTCGTCGAGCACCGCGAGGGCGTGGCCGACCAGCACCACGTCGTCGTAGGCCGAGGGGTCGGTGGGGCGGTCCGAGCGACCGTTGCCCGGCGGGTCGACCGTGACCACCCGGAAGTGCCGGGACAGGTAGGGCACCTGGCCCTTCCACACCCGGGAGTCCACGATCGTGTCGACCGGGGGGAACAGCACCGTCGTGGCGCCGTCACCGAACACCTCGTAGGCGACCGTGACGCCGTCCCGGTCCAGGGTGCCGACCTGGTCGGGCTCGCGTGCTCGCATGTCACTCCCGTCCTCGCCGTGCGGTGGGTCCGCAGCCGCGTTGCAACCGGGCTGCAACCAGGCCCGGCAGCGTGGTCCCCCACAGCATCCACCGGGATGCACCCAACGAGGGAGACCCGACATGACCACTGACCAGACCACCCCGCCGGTCGAGCAGGCCCCAACCATCGACATGGACACGCTGATGGCGTTCGTCGGCCAGGTCGTCGGCGACCTCGGCGCCACCATCGCGGCCGGCAACGTCGTCGTGGGCGACCGCCTCGGTCTCTACAAGGCGGTCGCGGACGGCGCCTCGGACGCCCGCTCGCTGGCCGCGGCGACGGGCACCGACCCGCGCTACGTCGAGGAGTGGCTGCGCGGTCAGGCGGCCGGCGGCTACGTGGACTACGACCCCGGCACCTCGTCCTACTCGCTGACCCCGGAGAAGGCGTTCGCGCTGACCGACCCCGACGGGCCGGTGTTCCTGCCCGGCGCGTTCGAGCTCGCGCTCGGTGCGCTCAAGGCCGAGCCGCGCGTCGTCGAGGCGTTCCGGACCGGTGCCGGCATCGGCTGGCACGAGCAGGACCAGGGCGTCTTCGACGGCTGCGAGCGGTTCTTCCGGCCCGGCTACCTGATGCACCTGCTGCCGGAGTGGATCCCGGCGCTGGAGGGCGTCGCGGAGCGGCTCGAGCGCGGCACCACCGTTGCCGACCTCGGCTGCGGCCACGGAGCGTCCACGCTGCTGATGGCGCAGGCGTTCCCGCAGAGCCGGTTCACCGGGTCCGACTACCACGAGGGGTCGATCCGGGCCGCGCGAGAGCGGGCGCGGGAGGCCGGGGTCGACGACCGCGTCGACTTCCAGGTCTCCGGGGCCCAGACCCTCGGCGCCCACGACCTCGGCCTGGTGACCACCTTCGACTGCCTGCACGACATGGGTGACCCGCTCGGCGCGGCGTCGCGGATCCGGTCGAGCCTGTCACCGGACGGCACCTGGATGATCGTCGAGCCGGCCGCCGGTGACACCGTGGAGTCCAACCTGAACCCCGTCGGCCGGGTGTTCTACGGCTTCTCGACCTTCCTGTGCGTGCCCAACGCGCTGTCCCAGCAGGGCGGCTACGCGCTCGGAGCCCAGGCCGGCGAGGCGGCCATCCGGCAGGTGGTGACCGATGCCGGGTTCACCCGCTTCCGGCAGGTGGCCCAGACGCCGTTCAACCTGGTCTTCGAGGCGCGCCTCTGACGTGCCAGGGACGGGACGTCAGGCGGCGCCGGTGGCCGTTCGCGCCCGGTAGTCGCGCGGACTCGTGCCCAGCTCGCGCTTGAAGGCGGCGCTGAGGGCGAAGGGGGTGCCGTAGCCCACCCGCGTCGCCACCGATGCCACGGTGGCTGCGGAGCCCCGCAGGAGGTCCGCGGCGAGGAGGATCCGCCAGCGGGTGAGATAGGCCATCGGGGGCTCGCCGAGCACCGTGGTGAAGCGACGCGCGAAGGCGGCCCGGGACAGACCGGCGACCCCGGCCAGCTCGGCCACCGTCCACGGGTGGGCGGGGTTGTGCTGCAGCACCCGGAGTGCCGGGGCCAGCACCGGGTCGGTCTGTCCCGCCCACCACCGCGGCGGCAGCGACCCGGGCCGGGCGAACCACGCGCGCAGCACCGCGATGAGCAGCAGGTCGAGCAGCCGGTCGAGCACCGCCTCCTGCCCGGGCCGGTCCCGGCCGACCTCCTGGGTCAGGACGTGGACCAGCGGCGAGTCGAGCTCCGCCTCGCGGAGGACCAGCAGCGCCGGCAGGCTCCCCAGCAGCCGGCGGCCGACCTCGCCCTCGACCCAGTAGGCACCGGTGACCAGCAGGTCCTCGGCGCCGTCGAGCGCGGCGTTGCCCCAGGTGCGCACGCCCCGGTCCATCTCCTGCTCGAGGGGACGCCCGTCGGGGGTCGTGCAGTGCTGGCCCGGATGGATGACGACCGAGGGTCTGGTCGCCGGGTCGTCGGCGACGGTCCAGTGGTCCGGGCCGACCGTGACGACGACGTCTCCCTCCGCCAGCGGCACGGCCTCGCCGCCGTCGGGCAGCGCCCACGCGTGCCCGCGCACGACGGCGGTCACCGTCAGCGGTGCCTCGTCCTGCAGGCGGATGCCCCAGGGCCTGCTCATCGGGCACCGCAGCAGGAAGGCGCCTCTCGCCCGGGGCCCGTCGAGGAGAGCGGCGAGGTCATCCATCGGGCCACCGTAGACGATGCCGTATGCCGGCGAGCCGCACGACCATGGCAGCGCCCGACGGCAGCGGCTGTGATGGACCCATGACCGACACCTGGTACCTCGCCTCGTCCGACAGCACGACGGGCCTCTCCGCCCTGCGAGCGCCCGTGCTTCTCCTCGCCACGGTGCTCGCCGGCCTGCAGGCCGGCACCTACTACACCTGGGCCACCGGCGTGATGCCGGGACTCGCGCGGGTCGACGACCACGGCTTCGTCTCGACCCTGCAGCACATCAACGTCGCCATCGTGAACCCGGTGTTCATGCTGAGCTTCTTCGGCGCCCCGCTGGTCGCTGCGGTCGCGGTCGCCACCTCGGGTCCGACGGCTCGTCCGTGGACGGTGGCCGCCCTGGTGCTCGCGCTGGGCACGGTGGTGGTGACGGTCGCCGCCAACGTGCCGCTCAACGACGCGCTCGCCGCGGCTGGTCCGGTCGACCGGATCGCAGACCTCGGGGCCGCTCGCGAGCACTTCGAGGGGCTGTGGACGCGATGGAACGTCGTGCGCACCCTCACCTCGACCGGTGCGCTGGCCTGTCTCACGTGGGCGGCGCTGCGCCCGTGGCCGTGAGCCTCGACCGGTGCTGCCGCCGGTGCCTGCTGCCGTGCTGCCGCCGGGATGCTGCGGCGGCGGTCTGAGGCCGCGCAGGACATCACGGGGCTCGTCGTACGTCGTCTGCCGCTACCGTGGCTGGGTGACCCGTGCCGCCGCGTCCAGCACGCGCGACACGGTCGGTGTTACCGCGTGGCGCCGGCTGACCACGGTGCTCTCGGCGATGGGGTCGGCACGGCCGGGGCGTTCAGCCGCCGTGCTGGCGGTGCTCGTCGTGGCGTTGTCCGTGCCGCCCTTGATGAGCGGCGGGTGGGGTGCGGGCACCGAGCGCGCGGAGCCGCACCGCGCGCGACTGGCGGTGGTGGCTCCACCGCTGGTGGTGGCGGCATTGACCCGGCAGACCGCGGCCGACTCGTCACAGCCGTTCGCCATCATCGCGGTGCGCGAGTGGGAGCCGGCCCGCGACATGGTGCGCCGGGGAGCGGTGGACGCCGCGGTGCTGGTGGAGCTGCGAGCGGCGCGCGACACGCTCGTGGTACGCCGTGGTCGTGGTGGGGCCCTCACCGACGCCGTCACGGACCGGCTGCGGGCGCTGGAGGCCGACCGGGGCCGCACCGTGACGGTGCAGCTGGTGGGCTCGACGGACTCCGGCACGTCCAGGCAGGCGGCGGTCTTCGCGGTGCTCGGGCTCGTGGGCGGGCTGCTGCTGGCCGCCGCGGTGTCGGTGTGGCGCGGACCGGTCCCCGCGACCGGTCCCCGCGGTGCCGTCCGGATCGCCGGGCTCGCGGCCGCCGCGCTGCTGATCGGCGGCATCATCGCCGCCATCGGCAGCGCGAGGTCACTGCCGTCGGCCGCCGCGTCGCCGACGCTGACCGCGGCGATGGGTGCGGGGCTGGTCCTGCTCGGTGCGCTCCTCACCGTGGCCCTGGAAGCAGTGGCCGGGCTGTTCGGGCTGGCGTTGGCGGCGGTCGTGCTGCTGGTCCTCGCCACGCCGCTGGTGACCGGCAGGGACCCGGTGCTGCTGCCCACGGCCGCGGCGCGGGTCTTGGACCTCTCCCCTCCCGGTGCCTCCTGGCGGGCCGTGTCGGGCGCCACCTATCTTCCCGACAGCGGGCTGGCCCACCCCCTGGCGGTGCTCGGGACCTGGTCGGTGCTGGGGCTGCTCACCCTCGTCGTCGCCCGACGGCTCCGGCCGCTGAGCCGGGCCCTGGCCCCGGCGCACCCCGGCCGCTGGCGGATCCAGGTGTGTCTGGTCGTGGGCGCGGTGGCGGCGCTGGGGCTCGCGGGCGCCGCGCTGGTCCCCGGCCAGTCCTCGGCCCACACGGACCCGGTCGTGCTGGCCTCTCGGACCCACTGCCTGGACCCGGGAAGGATCACCGACATCGCTGACCTCAACCGGGTCGCGGGTCGACTGCGGGGAAGCCCGGCGTTCCTCGGCGGAGACGTCGGAGCCGACGTCGAGCTCGGCGACGGTCGCCGCCTGTGGTTGTTCGGGGACACGTTGCGCAGCCCGACCTTCCCCGGGCAACGGCTGGTGCGCAACTCGATGCTCGTGGTGGGTCGGCGCTGCCTGGCCGTCGTGGTGCCCGCCCTGGGCGGCGCCGTGATCCCGGACCGGACCGGGACAGGCACCTCGGTCGGCTACTGGCCGATGGCCGTGGGCCGGATCGGGTTGCCTGGATACGACCTCGTCGCCGTGACGGCGCAACGGGTGGCCAGCACCGGAAGCGGGGTGTTCGACTTCGCGAACCTGGGGCCCTCCGTCGCGGTCTTCCTGGTGCCCGCCGGCGGCGTGCCCCAGCTGCTCGCACAGCGCGACATCGGACGGGACCACACCGACCGGGCTCTCCCCATGTGGGGAGCCGCCGCCGCCGTCTCACACGGCTGGGTCTATCTGTACGGCACCGCGAGTCCCGGCACCCCCGGTGTGTTCGGCTACTCGCTCCGGGTCGCGCGGGTCCGCATCGACGACCTGCTCGACGTCGCCCGCTGGCGGTACTGGGACGGCTCCCGATGGAGCACGCACGCCGACCGGGCGACCGCGCTGATCCCCGCGTCGGGCGGGGTCTCCCAGACCCTCAGCGTGTTCGAGCAGGACCGCAGATGGTTCGCCCTGTCCAAGCGCAACGACTTCCTCGGCACCGACCTCGACGTCTGGACGGCGCCGGCCCCGACCGGACCCTTCCGGATCCGGCCACCCCTGGCCCACCTGCCGTCGGACGCCGTCACCGGTGAGCTGCGCTACATGCCACTGGCCCACCCCGACCTCCTGCCCCGACCCGGCACCATGGTGGTGTCCTACAGCCGCAACGACACCGACTTCGGCGACGTCCTGGACGACCCGCTGCGCTACCGACCCCGGTTCCTGCGGGTCGAGCTGCCACGCGACGACGAGGGCGCCGAGGTCAGCCTCCATTGACGAACCCGGCCACGTCGTCACCGACGAACTTGTCGGAGACGGCCTTCGCGCCCCCGGGGACGTCCGCGGCACGGAAGATGTAGCTCGCGTCGCTCGGCGACTCACCGGTCTTGAACGTCAGGGGGACCGCCATGCCACCGGTGTCCACGGTGCCCAGCTCGTCCTTGGCCTTCGAGACCCCCTCCGGGGTCAGGTCGCCGTCCTGGCAGGCCTTGTCCAGGATCTGCCGCATGACGTCCGCTGCTGCGGTGCCGAACACGACGCCCAAGGTCGGGTCGCCGGGGTGGGCGGCCTGGTAGGACTTGAGCAGGTCCGGCAGCTTGTCGAACGGCGCCACGGGTGAGGCGACGTAGAGGTTCTTCTTCAGCGACGCGCCCGAGGGACCCTTGAGCAGCGCAGGGGCGAAGACCGGGTTGTTGCCCGCGATCGGGACGTCCAGGCCCTGGGCGGCGGCGACGCCGGCCACCGAGGCGGTCTGGCCCGGCGCCACGGTGAGCGCGATCGCCTTGACCCCCACGGCCTTCAGCTTGGAGACCTGTGCGGTCATGTCCGTGTCCGTCGACTGGATCTGCTGCTCGACGATCGTCATGCCGTGCTTCTTGGCGAAGTACTTCGAGCCGTTCAGGCCGCCCGCGCCGTACTCACCCTCGAAGTAGATGTGACCGATCTTGTCGCCCTTCTTGATCTTGCCCTTCGCGAGCAGGTAGTC
>JBDTXF010000074.1:0-9375 GCA_040006355.1 Nocardioidaceae bacterium
TGTTGTCCTTGACCAGCACGGGTGCGCCGTGCAGCGGTCCGCGCACGCGCCCCTCCCGCGTCTCCGCGTCGCGCGCCCGGGCCACCTCGTGGGCGGTGTCGCTGCGGGTGCACACCGACGCCACCAGCCCGTCGACCTCGTCCATCCGGGCCAGGGCCCGCTCCACCTGCTCCACCGAGCTCGTCACGGTCACCCGCGGATCCTGTCACCCGCCCTCGGCACCCCCCGCCCCCGGCCGCCCGGCGCGTCTGGCGCGTCTGCGGCCCGGGGTGCGCCGAGCCTCCTCGTGGGCCTGGTTGTGGCCTGTGGCTGCGGGTTTCCGGGCGGAAAACACGTGGGGATCGACCACTTACAGGTCCGACGCGCCACCGCGGACCCGGGCGGTTGAGCTGCTCGACACCACGATCCCACCGACGGGGACCCCGCCCACCGGGACCCCCCATCAGATGACCCGGGGCACCCGCACGCCCAGGAGTCGACCGGGCCTTCGACCCGCGCGCCCAGGCCGTCGACCGGGCCGTCCGTCAGGTGACCTCGACGAGCGTGCCCGGGCGGGTGAGTACGCAGCCTCAGGTGCGGGGGGACGCCGAACCGCCGTACCCTCGGGTCATGAGCGAAGCCGAGAGTCCTACCGCGGGAACGCCCGGAGCCGGCGACGTGAACCGCACGGAGTCCGGGCTTCGGTTCGAGTCGCTCTACGGGCCGGACGCGCTCGAGGGGTTCGACCCGGCCAAGCGGCTCGGGGAGCCCGGGGAGTACCCGTTCACCCGAGGCGTCTACCCCTCGATGTACACCGGTCGACCCTGGACGATGCGCCAGTACGCCGGCTTCGGGACCGCCACCGAGTCCAACCAGCGCTACAAGCAGCTGGTCGCCAACGGCACCGGGGGCCTCAGTGTGGCCTTCGACCTGCCGACGCAGATGGGCCACGACTCGGACGCGGACATCTCGCACGGCGAGGTCGGCAAGGTCGGGGTGGCGATCGACTCGATCGAGGACATGCGGCTGCTCTTCGACGGACTTCCGCTCGACGAGGTCTCCACCTCGATGACGATCAACGCGCCGGCGGCGCTGCTGCTGCTGATGTACCAGCTCGTCGCGGAAGAGAAGGGAGTGAACGGCGATCAGCTGACCGGCACCATCCAGAACGACGTGCTCAAGGAGTACATCGCCCGCGGCACCTACATCTACCCGCCCGGCCACTCGCTGAGGCTGATCACCGACATCTTCGCCTACTGCGAGAGCGAGGTGCCGAAGTGGAACACCATCTCCATCTCCGGCTACCACATGGCCGAGGCCGGGGCGACCCCCGCGCAGGAGATCGCGTTCACGCTCGCGGACGGGATCGAGTACGTCCGGGCGGCGGTCAAGGCCGGTCTCGACGTCGACGACTTCGCTGCCAGGCTGTCCTTCTTCTTCGTCTCGCGTACGACGATCCTCGAGGAGGTGGCGAAGTTCCGGGCCGCCCGGCGGATCTGGGCGCAGGTGATGAGGGACGAGTTCGACGCCAAGCAGGCGAAGTCGCAGATGCTGCGCTTCCACACCCAGACCGCCGGTGTCCAGCTGACCGCCCAGCAGCCCGAGGTGAACCTCGTCCGGGTCGCGATCCAGGGCCTGGCCGCGGTGCTGGGCGGCACCCAGTCGCTGCACACGAACTCCTTCGACGAGGCGCTCGCCCTGCCGAGCGAGAAGTCGGCGCGGCTCGCGCTGCGCACCCAGCAGGTGATCGCCTACGAGACCGACGTGACCAAGACCGTCGACCCCTTCGCCGGCTCGTACGCCGTGGAGTCCCTGACCGACGACGTCGAGGCCGAGGCCCGCAGGCTGATGGAGCAGATCGAGGAGATGGGCGGCGCGGTCGCGGCGATCGAGGAAGGCTTCCAGAAGAGCGAGATCGAGAAGGCCGCCTACCAGATCGCCCGCGACATCGACTCCAGCGAGCGGATCGTGGTCGGGGTCAACCGCTTCGCCTCCGAGAAGGAGGACCCCTTCGAGGGTCTCCGCGTCGACCCGACCATCGAGGAGCAGCAGGCCGCGCGGCTCGCGAAGCTCCGGGCGGACCGCGACCAGGGCGAGGTCGACCGGCAGCTGGCGGCGATGACAGAGGCGGCCCGAGGCACCGACAACGTCCTCTTCCCGATGAAGGAGGCGCTGCGCGCAAGGGCCACGGTGGGCGAGGTGTGCAACGCACTGCGTGCGGTCTGGGGTGTGTACGTCCCCCCCGATGCCTTCTGAGCCCTCGACGCACTGACCACCTCGACGCGTCCGCGCGCCAGCCCCTCGGGTAACGTCATCATCCGTGCCGTCCCCCGCCCTCCCCCTCGTCGTCGAGTGCGTCGACGCGCTGGACGGGCGACTGACCGAGCTGCGGCGTGACCTGCACGCGCACCCGGAGCTCGCCTGGACCGAGGACCGCACCACGGCCAGGGTCGCGGAGATCCTCGAGGCCGACGGCATCGAGGTGGAACTCTTCGCCAAGAGCGGGCTGCTCGCCGAGGTCGGCTCGTCTGACGGTCCACTGGTGGCGCTGCGCGCCGACCTCGACGCCTTGCCCGTCGAGGACCGCACCACGTCCGACTGGACCTCGACCGTCGACGGCGTCGCGCACGCCTGTGGTCATGACGTGCACACCTCGGCTCTGGTCGGTGCCGGGCTCGCCCTGGCCGCGGCGCACCGGAGGTCGCCGCTGCCGGGCCGGGTCCGGCTGCTCTTCCAGCCGGCCGAGGAGATCATGCCCGGCGGAGCCCTCGAGGTGATCGCGGCGGGCGCCCTCGAGGGCGTCGACCGGGTCTTCGGCCTGCACTGCGACCCGACCGTCGACGTCGGCGAGGTCGGCCTCCGCGTCGGCCCGCTCACCGGTGCCGCGGACGCCCTGACGGTGCGGCTCAGTGGCCGCGGGGGTCACACCTCGCGCCCGCATCTGACCGAGGACCTCACCTACGCCCTCGGCAAGCTCGTCACCGATCTCCCGGGAGCGCTCTCCCGTCGGCTGGACCCGCGCGCCGGCGCCAGTCTGGTCTGGGGCATGGTGCGGGCGGGCTCCGCCAAGAACGTCATCCCGGCCTCGGGCGAGGTCGCCGGAACGCTGCGGATGCTCGACGCCGTGGCCTGGGCCGACGCCGAGGTCCTGGTGCGCGAGCTGATCGGACAGATCCTCGCGCCGTACGGCGTGCAGGCGGAGGTCAGCTATGTGCGCGGCGTGCCCCCGGTGGTGAACGAGCCGGTCGCGTCCGAGCTCCTCGAGCAGTCCGTCGTCGACGTGCTCGGGGAGACCGGCGTGGTGTCGACCGCGCAGAGCCTCGGTGGCGAGGACTTCGCGTGGTACCTCGAGGCCACGTCCGGTGCGATGGGCCGGCTCGGCACCAGGACGCCGGGGGGCCCGACCTACGACCTGCACCAGGGCGTCGAGGAGATCGACGAGCGCGCGGTGGCGATCGGCGCCAAGGTGCTCGCCGCGGCCGCCCTGAACGCACTCGACGCCTGAGCGACCGGTCCCCGGGTCACCGACTGGTAACAGTTGTCCGGACCCCGCGCGCGAGCCTGGCCGGACGAGGTCCCACGGGTACTAGGGTGTGCCGTGATCCGCGTCCGGTCGAGGCGCCAAGCCAGTCAAGCCATGGAGGAGGGCGTCTTGCGTCACCTGACGAAGATCGCTGCAGCAGTCGGGGCGAGCACGCTCTTGGTCGCCGGTTGCGGCTCGAAGCCGGCGGACAGCACCAGCGCCGGCTCCAGCGGGAGCGGCGGCGGGTCCGAGTTCAAGGCCTGCATCGTGCTCGACACCGGTGGCGTGGACGACAAGTCCTTCAACCAGTCGGCGTGGGCGGGCATGCAGAACGCCGCCAAGGCCGACCCGAGCATCAAGATCTCCTACCTCCAGTCGCAGGGACCGGCCGACTACGAGCCGAACCTCAACAACGACGTGAAGAACGGCTGCAAGGCGATCGTGGCGGTGGGCTTCAACCTCGGTGACGCGACCAAGAAGGTCGCGAAGGCCAACCCGAAGGTCCCGTTCGCCATCGTCGACAACCCGTCGCTCGGCGCCAACGTCTACGGCATGACCTTCCAGACCTCCCAGTCCGGCTTCCAGGCGGGCTACCTCGCCGCGTCGATCACCAAGACCGGCAAGGTCGGCACCTGGGGCGGCACGGCCATCCCGCAGGCGGTGACCGACTACATGGACGGCTACCTCGACGGGGTGAAGTACTACAACCAGGTCAAGAACAAGGACGTCAGGGTCCTCGGCTGGAACGGCAAGTCCGGCACGTTCGTCAGCCCGGACGCCTCGAAGGGCTTCGGCGACGCCACCACCGGCCGCTCGATCACCGCGCAGATGTACAAGCAGGGCGCCGACGTGATCTTCCCGGTCGCCGGCGGCTCAGGGGTCGGCGCGCTGACCGAGGCCGAGGCGCAGAACGGCAAGCTGACCATCTTCTGGGTGGACTTCCCGGGTTGCACGTTCTACCCCAAGGACTGCAAGTTCATCGCCACCGGTGTCCTCAAGGGCATTCCGGACCGGGTCGAGGCCTTCGTGAAGAGCGCCAAGTCGGGGTCCCCGCTGACCGGCACGTTCGACGGGACGCTGAAGAACGGCGGCACCAGCATCGACAAGTTCAACGACTATGACGCCAAGATCCCGGCGGCCACCAAGGCCGAGCTGGCGACGATCAAGCAGAAGATCATCTCGGGCGCGATCAAGCCTGCGACACCGGGCCGGAACGCGGGCTGACACCGGGACGACTGCATGAAGCTCGAGCTCGAGGGCATCACCAAGCGGTTCGGCACGCTCGTGGCCAACGACGCCATCGACCTCGTCGTCGAGCCCGCCGAGATCCACGCGCTGCTCGGTGAGAACGGCGCGGGCAAGAGCACCTTGATGAACGTCCTGTACGGCCTCTACCGCCCCGACGAGGGACAGATCCGCATCGACGGCTCCGAGGTGACCTTCGACGGTCCCGGCGACGCGATGGCCGCCGGGATCGGCATGGTGCACCAGCACTTCATGCTGATCCCGGTGTTCACCGTGCTCGAGAACGTGATGCTCGGGCACGAGCAGTCCAAGGGCCTGCTGCTCGACAAGGCGAGCGCGCGTCGCCGGCTGGTCGAGTTCTCCGCGAAGTACCACCTCGACGTGCCGCCGGACAAGCTGGTCGGCGACCTGCCGGTGGGCATCCAGCAGCGCGTCGAGATCCTCAAGGCGATCATCCGCGGCTGCGACCTGCTGGTGCTCGACGAGCCGACCGCGGTGCTGACGCCCCCGGAGATCGCGGGCCTGTGGAGCATCGTCCACGAGCTCCGCGACAGCGGCACCTCGGTGATCGTGATCACCCACAAGCTCAAGGAGATCCGGGCGATCGCCGACCGGGTCACCGTGATGCGGCGTGGTGCGGTGGTGGGTCAGGCCTCGCCGCACGACAGTGAGCAGGAGCTGGCCTCCATGATGGTCGGGCGCCCGGTGCTGCTGCGGGTGGACAAGTCCGCGGCGCACCCCGAGGGTCCGGTGCTGGAGACCGAGGCGCTGCGGCTGGTCACTGCCGACGGTCACGTGCCCGTCGACGGCGTCGACCTGACCGTGCACCGCGGCGAGATCGTCGCGCTGGCCGGGGTGCAGGGCAACGGCCAGAGCGAGCTGACCGAGCTCGTCGTCGGACTCCTGCGCCCGACCTCCGGCTCGGTGCACTTCCACGGCGAGGCCGCCACCCACGCCGGCATCCACGAGATGATCCAGCGCGGGCTCGGCTACGCCCCCGAGGACCGCAGTCACGACGGTCTGGTCGCCGACTTCAGCATCGCCGACAACCTGGTGCTCGACGTCATCGACCGGGCGCCGTTCTCCTCGCACGGCCTGCTCGACCTGAACGCGATCGCCACCAACGCCGCCTCCCGGGTCGAGGAGTTCGACGTGCGTACGCCGTCCGCCGCCGCCCCTGCGGCGACGCTGTCAGGGGGCAACCAGCAGAAGGTCGTGCTGGCCCGGGAGATGTCGCGCGACCTGGACCTGCTGGTGCTCGCCCAGCCGACCCGGGGCCTGGACGTCGGGTCGATCGAGTTCGTGCACCGCCGTATCGTCGAGGCGCGCGACGCCGGCGCCGGCGTGCTGCTGGTGTCCTCCGAGCTGGACGAGGTGCTCAGCCTCGCCGACCGGATCCTGGTGATGTACCGCGGCAGGGTGATCGCGGAGTTCCCCTCGGGCGCGAGCGCCGAGGAGGTCGGGCTGGCGATGTCCGGCACGACCGGTGAGGGGGTGGACGCGTGACCACCACGAGCGCCCCTCCGGTCGGGACCCCCGAGCCCGCACCGGTGACCACCAACGGCAGGAGCCCGCACGGCTGGGCCCGCGAGGTCCTGACCGCCGTCCTGGCGGTGGTGCTCGCGCTGTTCGTCGGGGCGTTGATCATCTGTGTCGCCGACCCGACGGTGCGGTCCACCGCGACGTACTTCTTCGCAGGTCCGGGGGACTTCTTCTCCGCCGCCTGGAACGCCGTCGGACCGGCCTACGGCTGGCTGTTCCGCGGGGCGATCCTGGACCCGGCGACGCTGTCCTCGGGCAGCATCAGCGAGATCCTCGGCTCGATCTCCGAGACCCTCGTCTATGCGGGGCCGGTGACCCTGGCGGGCCTGTCGGTGGCGATGGCGTTCCGAGCCGGCCTGTTCAACATCGGCGCCCAGGGCCAGGTGATCGTGGGCGCCGCGGTCGCCGGCTGGCTGGGCTTCAGCCTCGACCTGCCATGGCCGCTGCAGGTGCCGATCGTGCTGGTCGGCGGGATGCTCGGCGGGGCCGCGTGGGGCGGCATCGCGGGCGTGCTGAAGGCACGCACCGGGGCGCACGAGGTGATCACCACGATCATGCTCAACTACCTCGCCGTCAACCTGCTCGCCTACCTGCTCACCCTGCACTGGTTCCAGGCGCCGCCGTTCATCGAGGCGCAGTCCCGCGCGGTGCACCCCAGCACGAAGTACCCCTCGCTGTTCCCCTTCGCCGACGGGCTGCGGGCCAACATCGGGGTGCTGGTCGTGCTCCTGCTGGCGGCACTGGTGTGGGTGATCCTGGAGCGCACCTCCCTCGGCTTCCGGCTCAAGGCGATCGGCAGCAACCCCGCGGCCGCCGTGACGGCAGGCATGTCGGTCGGCGGTGGGTACGTCGCGGCGATGCTGATCGCCGGAGCGCTCGCCGGTGCCGCGGGAGCCGCGCAGGTGATGGGACCGAGCGACCGGGTGCTGACCGGCATCGACAACGGCGTCGGCTTCGACGGGATCACCGTGGCCCTGCTCGGCCGCGGCAAGCCGGCCGGCGTCCTCGCGGCGGGTCTGCTCTTCGGCGCCCTGCGCGCCGGCGGCCAGCGGATGGCCAGCCAGACCGGGACCCCGGTCGACCTGGTCACCATCGTCCAGGCCCTGACCGTCCTGTTCATCGCCGCACCCGCCCTGATCCGCACGATCTTCCGGGTCCGTGCCACCGACGGCGGCCTGGCCCAGACCTCAGCGAAGGGATGGTGACATGACGAACCCGATGACCGCCCCGACCGCGTCCGTCCCGACCAGCGTCCCGGTGGTGGCCTCGCCCCGCCGCCGCGGGCTGACGAAGCTCACCGGGATGCTGCTCGCCGCGGCCGTCTTCTGCGTCCTGATGGGCCTCTGGCACGGCAAGAGCGGGTCGGCGTCCTTCGACCTCAGCAACACCGGGGACCTGTTCTCGATCCCCGACGTGAAGCTCCCCGCTCTGCTCACCTGCGTGGTGCTGGGCCTGGTCTGCGCGGCACTCGCCGGGTTCGGGATCGTGCGCGGCTTCCCGGCCGCCCGCGGCACCGGCCCGGCCCTGCTCGGCACCCTCGCCGCGATCGTGTCCTTCCTGGTGTGGGCCGGCAGCGGCGAGTCCACGAGCGCGCTCGACCTGGTCTCGCTGCTGGGCGCGACGGTCTTCTTGGCGGTGCCCCTGGTGCTGGGGGCCGGCGCAGGGATCGTCAGCGAGCGCACCGGGGTGATCAACGTGGCGATCGAGGGGCAGATGCTCGGTGCGGCGTTCCTGGCCGCGATGACCGGCACCATCGCCCACAACCTCTACGTCGGGCTCGCGTTCGGGATCCTCGCCGGCGTGGGTGTGGGCGCGCTGCTGGGCGTCTTCGCGACCCGCTACCAGGTCAACCAGGTCGTCCTCGGGGTGGTGATCAACCTGCTGATCCTCGGGCTGACCACCTATCTCTACAGCCGGATGCTGCAGCCCGACAGCGAGGGGCTCAACCAGCCCGGCATCTTCCACCCGATCTCGGTCCCGCTGCTCTCGAGGATCCCGGTGATCGGGCCGGTGCTCTTCTCGGCCAGCATCCTGGTCTACGCGACCTACGTGATCGTCGTGGTGCTCCACGTGATGCTGTTCCGCAGCCGCTGGGGGCTGCGCACCCGTGCGGTCGGCGAGCACCCGCGGGCCGCGGACACCCTCGGTATCGCGGTCAACCGCCTGCGGTTCCGCAACTCGCTGCTCGCGGGTGCCCTGGCCGGGGTGGCCGGCGCCTACCTCAGCATCGGCTCGGTCGGCGCCTTCGGGATCAACATGTCCGCCGGCCGCGGCTTCATCGCGCTCGCGGCGGTGATCTTCGGTCGCTGGACACCGCTCGGGTCGGTCGGCGCGGCACTGCTGTTCGCGTTCTGCTCCGCGCTCAACAACTCGCTGTCCATCCTGGGCACCCCGGTGACCATCCCCAACTCGCTGCTCGGCTCGCTGCCCTACCTCGTCACCCTGCTGGTGGTGGCGGGCGTGGTCGGGCGGTCGCAGGCGCCCGCGGCCGACGGCGTGCCCTACACCAAGGCATGAGCGGCCCGGGGACGGACGTCGACTGGCCGGCACTGCGTGAGCAGGCCCGCCGGGTGATGGCCCGCGCCTACGCGCCGTACTCCCGGTTCCCGGTGGGGGCGGCTGCCCTGGTCGACGACGGACGGACGGTGTCCGGCTGCAACGTCGAGAACGCGGCGTACGGCGTGGCGCTGTGCGCCGAGTGCGGCCTGGTCTCGGCGCTGCACGCGGGCGGCGGCGGGCGGCTCGTCGCGTTCACCTGCTGCGACGCGGAGGGCGACGTGCTGATGCCGTGCGGGCGGTGCCGGCAGCTGCTCTGGGAGCACGGGGGGCCCGACCTCCTGGTCGACACCTCCTCGGGGGTGCGGCCGATGAGCGAGCTGCTGCCGGACGCCTTCGGCCCGAACGACCTCGAGCGGGTCACCCGGCATGAGTGAGGCGCACGACGCGGTCGAGGTGATCATCGCCAAGCGGGACGGCGGGACGCTCTCCGACTCGCAGATCGACTGGGTGGTCGACGCCTACACCCGCGGGATGGTCGCCGACGAGCAGATGTCGGCGCTCGCGATGGCGATCCTCCTCAGAGGGAT
>JBDTXF010000075.1:0-9353 GCA_040006355.1 Nocardioidaceae bacterium
GGGTCGGCACCACCGGCGCCACCCAGGTGGCGACCGGCCAGGACGTCGCCCGGCGCGCGGTGCGGGACTCAGGCATAGCCGCCGGCCGAGGGGGGCTTCGTGCCGAACGGCTGCCACGGGTCGATCGTGACCGGGACGTCCACGGTGCCGAGCTGCTGGCCGGATCGGGCCTGGTACTCGTAGTAGGGACCACTGATCGGCCGGCCCAGCTGTCCGAACTGCTTGACCGGGTCGGAGTCCGGGCCGCTGCCGAGGGCATGGTGCGAGGGCAGCTCGAGCAACGGGCCGAACGACCCCTCGTTGTCGGCCTTGTCGGTGAGCAGCACGTCGGTGCGACCCAGGGTGTCGTCGTGGTAGGCCTCGAAGGCCGGGTAGTCCCCGATCTCGCCGTCGATGCGCCAGGTGTCGCCGTCCACGCGCGGCGGGGTCACCACGATGTCCCCCTTCACGGTGTGGCTGTTGGTCGGGTCGGGTGGCGCGAACGGGTTCTCCGCGTCGTACTGGATGCGGACGGCGCCGGTGGTGGTCTGCGAGACCAGCACGCTGGGGGTCTTCACCCGCACCTCCCCCTCGGTGTTCACCGACGGGTTCTGCCGGGCCACCACGACCCCGGTCTCGTAGTCGATGTAGACCGTGACGCGCGACGCCTCGGGGTCGAACTGCGAGTCCGGCCCGCGGTTGTCGCCGAGGTCGTAGTCGGGCACGTTGAACACCTCTGCCGACGGGATGTAGAACGCCATCCGCACGATGCCCCGGCCCGGCTGCGGGGTGATCGTGCCGACCTGGACGACCGCCTGGGTGTCACCGTCCTTGGCGATGTGGGACGTGCCGTCGAGCGCCGCGGCGGTCTGCCACTCGGTGGGCCCGGAGGGCGGACGTCCGAAGGCCCGCTCGAACGCGCCGGCCTGCTGCGCCCGCCGCACCGGGTCCTCGGCGCCGTCGACCGGCGCGACCAGGGACAAGGTGATAGCGACCCCGGTGAACGCGGCCTGGCCGTAGCTCCCGGTCGGGCCGCGGAGGTCGGCGGGTGCCAGCGCGTCGAGGACCGTCCGGAGGTCGCCGAGCACGCCGGTCCGGCTGGTCTGCAGTGCGGAGAGCTCGGTGGCGTAGTCCGCGTCCAGCCGGCGGGTGGCCGCGTCGAGGGCGGCCTGGTTGCCCTGTCTGTACTCCTCGCGCTCGTAGCGGTTGTTCTTCAGCACCTCCGGGACGTGCGCGTTCGCACCGTCGCGTGCAGTGACCGCCGCGTCATAGCGGGTCCGGACCGCGTCGATGCCGTCGCGTGCGTCCTCCAGGGCCCGGACGTAGCGCGCGACCGCTCCGGCGGCCGTGCCGAGCCGGCCTCCGTCGGTGGGCAGCAGCCGGGACAGCAGGCGGACGTCGCTGATGGCCGTCGCGGCGGAGTCCGAGCTCCAGGAGCTGTCCAGCAGCAGCGAGCCGTCGTTCACGTCCGCCCCGGTGTCGCAGAGCAGCGCACCTACGTCGCCGATCTGGTGCTGGGCGATGCGGAGGGTGTCCGGGCTCTCAGTAGGGTAGGGGAAGAGCGTCTGCGCCGTGTCGCTGACCATCGCGTCAGCCCGTGGAGTAGGTGACGTCGAGCTCGTTGTAGACGGTGATCGTGTCGTCCACGAGCTGGGCGAGCATGGAGAGCTCGTCGGAGACGGCGTACATCCGCCCGGTCGCGGCCGCGATCACGTCGTCGACGAGCGAGGAGACCGGCTCGCTGCTGCAGGTCGACGAACCGACCAGCGACGAGGCCGCACCGGACAGGGCGTCGGCGCGACCCGAGAACCGACCGGCGGCCGCGCCCGCACCGGCGTTGTCGAGGTAGAAGTCGGTCCCCAATGCTCAGACCCCTGCCAGACCGGCGACGATCGCCTCGACCCGGGTGAAGAACCCGAGCCCGTCGGTGCCGGGGCCGAAGCCGTCCTCGACGGCGTGCTCGGGGTGCGGCATCAGGCCGACGACGTTGCCGCGGGCGTTGCTGACCCCGGCGATCGCACGCATCGAGCCGTTGGGGTCGGGGCCGAGGTAGCGCGCGACGACCCGACCCTCGCCCTCGAGCTCGTCGAGGGTGGCCTCGTCGGCGACATAGCAGCCCTCGCCGTTCTTCAGGGGTACGACGATCTCCTGGCCGGCCTCGAACGAGCCGGTCCACGAGGTGGCGGTGCGCTCGATGCGCAGCCGCTGGTCGCGGCACACGAAGCGCTGGGCCTGGTTGCGGACCAGGGCGCCGGGGAGCAGGTGCGCCTCGCAGAGGACCTGGAAGCCGTTGCAGATGCCGAGGACCGGCATGCCGCGGTCGGCGCCCACGATCACGTCCTCCATCAGCGGGGAGAACCGGGAGATCGCGCCGCAGCGGAGGTAGTCGCCGTAGGAGAAGCCGCCCGGCAGGATCACCGCGTCGACCCGCTTGAGGTCGTGGTCGCGGTGCCACAGCGCGACCGGCTCGTGGCCCGCGATCCGGACGGCCCGCTGGGCGTCGACGTCGTCGAGCGAGCCGGGGAAGGTGACCACGCCGATCCTCACGAGACGTGCACCTCGAAGTCCTCGATCACCGGGTTGGACAGCAGCTTCTCGGCGATCTCGTGCAGCTGTGCCAGCCGTTCCGCGGTCAGCTCGCCGTCCACCTCGAGCTCGAAGCGCTTGCCCTGCCGGACCTCGGAGATGCCGGCGACACCGAGCCTGGGCAGGGCACCGTGCACCGCTTTGCCCTGGGGGTCGAGGATCTCGGGCTTGAGCATGACGTCGACGACGACACGGGCCACGGGGGTCTCCTGGTCAGCTGCCGGGCGGGGGATGAGTCCAGTCTAGAAGGTCTCGCCGGTGAGCCGCTCGTACGCCTCCACGTAGCGGGACCGGGTGCGCTCCACGACCTCCTCGGGCAGCGGCGGAGGGGCGTCCCCCGAGGCGCGGTCCCAGCCGCTGTCGGCCGACAGCAGCCAGTTGCGGACGATCTGCTTGTCGAAGGACGGCTGCGGCTGACCGGGGTGCCAGTCGTCGGCCGGCCAGAAGCGCGAGGAGTCCGGGGTCAGCACCTCGTCGGCCAGCACGACGGTCCCGTCGGGGCGTGCCCCGAACTCGAGCTTGGTGTCGGCCAGGATGATGCCCTGCTCGCGGGCGATCTCCTCCGCGCGGCCGTAGACCTGCAGCGTCAGGCCGCGCAGCGTCCCCGCGGTCGCCGCACCGACCTCGCCGACCACCGCGTCGTAGGAGACGTTCTCGTCGTGGTCGCCGAGCGCCGCCTTCGCCGCTGGGGTGAAGATCGGCTCGGGGAGGCGGCTGCCGTCGACCAGCCCCTCGGGCAGCGCGATCCCGCAGACCTCGCCGGCCGCCCGGTAGTCGGTCATCCCCGAGCCGGTGAGGTAGCCGCGCGCCACGCACTCCACGGCGTACATCTCAAGGGACTCACACACCACGGCGCGGCCGCGGACCGAGGCGGGCACGTCGGTCGAGACCACGTGGTTGGGAACCAGGGACGCGAGCTGCTCGAACCACCACAGCGACATCCGGGTGAGCACGGCGCCCTTGTCCGGGATGGTCGACCCCAGGACGAAGTCGAACGCGGAGATCCGGTCGCTGGCGACCATCAGCAGCCGTCCGTCGCCGAACCGGTAGAGGTCGCGGACCTTGCCCGAGTGCAGGTGCTCGGCGCCCTCGATGACCGGGGCGGGCGGGATCCCGTGCGTGGCGTCGCTCATGGTGCAGAGCGTAGTGGGGGTGCGCGTCGCGGTCCGTGCGGAGCGTCACGAGCGCGATCATGGCTGCATGTGGTCCGACCTCGTCACCCTCGGTGTCAGTGCTCCCGAGAAGATCGTGCGCACCGTCGCGGTGTACCTCGCCCTCGCCCTGCTGCTGCGGCTCGCGGGCAAGCGCGACCTGGCCCAGCTGAACTCCTTCGACCTCGTGGTGATGCTGCTGCTGTCCAACGTGGTGCAGAACGCCGTGATCGGCCCGGACGACTCCCTGGTCGGCGGCCTGGTCGGAGCGCTCGTGCTGGTCGGCTTCAACGCCTTCATGGTGCGGGTCTCGCTGTCCTCGCCGAGGGTGCACACCCTGCTGGAGGGCACCTCGACGGTGCTGGCCAGGCGGGGGAAGTGGGACTTCCAGGCGCTGCGCAGGGAGGGCCTGCGCAAGGCCGACGTGGACGCCGCCCTGCGCCGGCAGAACGCCAACGACGTCGCCGACACCGAGAGCGTGAGCATCGAGCCGGGTGGGGCGGTGGTGGCCACCCTGCTGCCGGACCGTCAGTCCGCCACCGCGGAGGACATCGAGAGGCTGGAGGCCAAGCTCGACGCGCTGCTCGCGAGGGCGGGGTGATGCCTTGTATTCGAACGTTTGTTCGATATATCCTTGATAGATGAACAGCCTCCCCGTGACCGTCACCGCCGACCTGCGGGACGTCGTGACCGCGCTCGGTCGGCTTTCGCCCGGAGACGACGCGGACCGGATCGACGCGCTGCGTCTGCTCGAGGAGCTCAAGGCCGCGGCGGCCGGCGCTCAGGCCCGGATCACCGTGACCCTCGCGGACTCTCAGCGTGCGGCCCAGGAAGCCGCCGGGGAGCCGGACCGACAGCACGGCAGGGGGATCGCGGCGCAGGTCGCGCTCGCGCGGCGTGAGAGCCCGTTCCGCGGTGCCCGGCACCTGGGGCTGGCCCGGGCGCTGGTCGAGCTGCCCCGCACCGCGGCCGCGCTGTCACGCGGCGAGCTCAGCGAGTGGCGCGCCACCCTGATGGCCCGCGAGACGGCCTGCCTGTCACGGGAGGACCGGGGTGTCGTCGACGCCGAGCTGGCCGCACGACGGGGAGGGCTCGGCTCGCTGGGCGACCGCGCCGTGGAGCAGGAGACCCGACGCATCGCCTACCGCCTCGACCCGCACGCCTTCGCCCGTCGCGCGGCCAAGGCCGAGGGCGACCGCCGGGTGACGGTGCGACCCGCGCCGGACACCATGGCGCTGGTGACCGGGCTGCTGCCGATGCGCCAGGGGGTCGCGGTCTACGCCGCGCTCACCCGGCACGCCGACAGCCTGCGCTCGTCGGGGGATGAGCGGTCCCGCGGCCAGATCATGGCCGACACCCTCGTCGAGCGGGTCACCGGACAGGCGACCGCATCAGCCGTGCCGATCGAGGTGAACGTCGTGATGACCGACGCTGCACTGCTCGGCGACGACTCCACCCCGGCCCAGGTGCCGGGGTTCGGCCCCGTCCCAGCGCCCTTCGCCCGCCACTGGCTCAGCGACCCCGAGGCGGCCGGCTTCGCCCGCCGTCTCTACACCGCTCCCAGCAGCCATCAGCTCGTGGCCATGGACTCGAGCAGGCGTGGGTTCGCCGGGGGCCTCCGGGCCTTCGTGGGGCTCCGCGACCAGATCTGCCGCACTCCGTGGTGCGACGCGCCGATCCGGCACATCGACCATCCGCGGCGCGTCGCCGACGGTGGCGAGACGAGCGCCGCCAACGGTCAGGGTCTCTGCGAGGCCTGCAACCAGGCCAAGGAAGCCGTCGGCTGGTCCGCCCGAGGCTCGGGGACAAGCGTCGAGACGGTGACGCCCACCGGACACAGCTACCTCAGCCGGCCGCCGCCGCTGGTGCCACCGGCGACCGGAGACCGGCCGCCGTCCCGGATGGAGCTCCACTTCGCCGACCTGATCCTGGTGGCCTGAGCCGACTCGATAGCATCGCCAGTCCAGCCAACCCCAGGAGAGCGCCGTGCCGGAGTCGGCCGAGGAGATCTACGCACGGGTCGTCGCGCTGGTCGGCGAGAACGGCCGACCGTGCTGGTGTGCGTCCCGCGCCGCCCAGCTGGCCAACCACGACGGCCAGGCCCTGCTCTGAGCGCCCGCGACGGCTTCATCCACGTCCGCGGGGCGCGCGAGCACAACCTGCGTGACGTCGACGTCGACCTGCCCCGCGACGCGTTCGTGGTGGTCACCGGGGTCTCGGGGTCCGGGAAGTCCTCGCTGGCCTTCGGCACGGTGTACGCCGAGGCGCAGCTGGGCTACCTCGAGTCGGTGGCGCCATACGCCCGGCGGCTGCTGCAGCAGGTCGGTGCACCCGACGTCGAGGAGATCACCGGCCTGCCTCCGGCGGTTGCGCTGCGGCAGGCCCGCGGCACACCCACCGCCCGATCCACGGTCGGCACCCTCACCACACTGTCGAACTCGCTGCGGATGCTGCTGTCCCGGGCCGGGACCTACCCGCCGGGCGCGCCACGGCTGGACTCCGACGCCTTCTCGCCCAACACCCCGGTCGGCGCCTGCCCGGAGTGCCACGGGCTCGGCCGCGTCCACCACACCACCGAGAGGTCCCTGGTCCCGGATGCGTCGCTGAGCATCCGGGAGCGCGCCATCGCGGCGTGGCCGGGCGCCTGGCAGGGCAAGAACCTCCGCGAGATCCTCAAGACCCTGGGCTACGACGTGGACCGGCCGTGGCGCGAGCTGCCGAAGAAGGACCGCGACTGGATCCTGTTCACCGACGAGACCCCGGTCGTCACCGTCCAGGCGCACCGCGAGGCGCACCGGATCCAGCGGCCCTACCAGGGCACCTACCAGAGCGCCCGCCGCTACGTCCTGCAGACCCTGGCCCACACGGGCAGTGCGACCCTGCGCCGCCGGGTGCTGCAGTACGTCGAGGTGGACCCGTGCCCGGTCTGCGAGGGCACCGGCCTGCAGCCCGCGGCCCGGGTCGTGACCTTCGCCGGACGGACCATCTCCGAGCTGACCGCACTGCCGATGACCGGACTGTCCGAGGTGCTGCGCGCGGCGGACCAACCGGGTGTCGCCGAGACGATCGTGCCCGACCTCGTCGCCCGCATCGAGGTGCTGACCGAGCTCGGGCTGGGCTACCTGAGCACCGCCCGCGCCACGCCCACCCTGTCGGCCGGCGAGCTGCAGCGGCTGCGACTGGCCACCGCCCTGCGCTCCCGGCTCTTCGGGGTGCTCTACGTCCTCGACGAGCCGTCCGCGGGACTGCACCCGGCCGACACCGAGCCGCTGCTCGAGGTGCTGCACCGGCTGCGCGAGGCCGGCAACTCGCTGCTGGTCGTCGAGCACGACGTCGAGGTGATGCGGCACGCGGACTGGCTGGTCGACGTCGGGCCGGGGGCCGGCACCGGCGGCGGGCTGGTCCTGCACAGCGGACCGGTGGCCGGGCTGGCAGCGGTGCCGGAGTCCGCGACCAGGCCCTTCCTCTTCGACCCGGTCGGTCCCGACGTGCGGGCGCCGCGGACCCCCTCGGGCACGCTCGCCCTGCAGGGGATCCACCTGCACAACCTGCACGGGCTCGACGTCGAGGTCCCGCTCGGGCTGTTCACCGCGGTCACCGGGGTGTCCGGCTCGGGCAAGTCCACGCTCGTGACGCGGGTGCTCGCCGACGTCGTGCGCGACCATCTCGGCGCAGAGTCGGCGCCCGGCACCCCGGAGGAGGAGACCGAGGCCGACGACCTGTCGGTGCTGCGGCTCGGCAGCGTCGACGGCCTCGAGGCCGTCACCCGCCTCGTCGTGGTCGACCAGCGCCCGATCGGACGCACGCCGCGCTCCAACCTGGCGACCTACACCGGGCTCTTCGACGGCGTGCGCGCGCTCTTCGCGAGGACCACCGCCTCCCGAGAGCGGGGCTACGCCGTCGGCCGGTTCTCCTTCAACGTCGCCGGCGGCCGCTGCGAGAACTGCCAGGGCGAGGGCTTCGTCGCCGTGGAGCTGCTGTTCCTGCCGGGCAGCTATGCGCCCTGCCCGGTGTGCGGTGGAGCGCGCTACAACCCCGAGACGCTCGAGGTCCGCTTCCGCGACCGCAGCATCGCCGACGTGCTGGCGATGACGGTCGACGAGGCCGCGGCGTTCCTCGACGACATCCCGGCCGTCTCGCGCAGCCTGGAGACGCTGCGCACCGTGGGCCTGGGCTACCTGACCCTGGGGCAGCCGGCGACCGAGCTCTCCGGTGGCGAGGCGCAGCGGATCAAGCTGGCCACCGAGCTGCAGCGGGTCCGGCGGGGGCACACGCTCTACCTCCTCGACGAGCCGACCGCGGGGCTGCACCCGGTCGACGTCGCGCTGCTCACCGCTCAGCTGCACGGCCTGGTCGACGCGGGCAGCACCGTCGTCGTGGTCGAGCACGACATGGACGTCGTCGCCGGAGCCGACCACGTCATCGACCTCGGACCCGGCGGCGGTGACGCGGGCGGCCGCGTGGTCGCCGTCGGGACGCCCGCCGACGTCGCCGCGTCCACGACCAGCCGGACCGCGGCGTACCTCGCAGCCCGGCTCGGCGGGCGACTGTCGGGCCGACCCCGGCCTGGCTAGGGTCGGCCCGTGGGCGACCTCAGCGAGATCCGGACCGCGCGACTGCTGATGCGTCGCTGGCGCGGCACCGACCTGGAGCCGTTCGCGGCGCTGAACGCCGACCCCGAGGTGATGCGCTTCTTCCCCGGCCTCCTGGACCGGGTGGACAGCGACCGGCTGGTGGAGAGGTTCGAGCGGCACTTCGACGAGCACGGCTACGGGGTGTGGGCGCTCGAGGTCGCCGACACCGGCGACTTCATCGGGTTCACCGGGCTCAACCCGCTGCCCGACGGGGTGCCCGGGGCCGGTGAGCCCGAGGTCGGCTGGCGGCTGGCCGCGCACGCGTGGCACCGGGGCTACGCCAGCGAGGCCGCCCGGGCCGCCCTGCACGCCGGGCTCACCGGCGTGGCGATGCCCCGGGTCTGGTCGGTCACCGCGGTGCTCAACGAGCCGTCGCAGGCGGTGATGCGCCGCATCGGCCTGGTCCGCGACAGCTGGTTCGAGCACCCCCGGGTGCCCGAGGGGCACGAGGTCCGGCCGCACGTGGCCTACCGGACCCCCGCGTAGTCCCCTACAAGATGTCGCCCGGGGTGTAGGCCGCCGCGTCCGGATAGGTCTTCGCCACCTCGTCGACGAGGCGTACGACGGCCTGCACCTGGTCGACCGCGGCGCCGGTGAAGGTGATCGGGTCCGCGACCAGGGACGCCAGCTGCTCCTCGGTGAGCCCGAGCCGCTCGCCGGCGGCCAGCCGCTCGAACACGTCGTTCTCGGCGTGTCCCTGCCGCATGGAGAGGGCCGCCGCCACGGCACTGTCCCGGATCGCCTCGTGGGCCACCTCGCGGCCGACCCCGTTGCGGACGGCGGCCATCAGCACCTTGGTGGTCGACAGGAACGGCAGGTAGCGGTCGAGCTCGCGCTGGATCACCGCGGGGAAAGCCCCGAACTCCTCGAGCACCGTCAAGAAGGTCTGGAACAGCCCGTCGCAGGCGAAGAACGCATCGGGAAGCGCGACCCGGCGGACGACCGAGTCGGAGACGTCACCCTCGTTCCACTGGTCGCCGGCCAGCTCGCCGACCATCGCCAG
>JBDTXF010000076.1:0-9294 GCA_040006355.1 Nocardioidaceae bacterium
CGGTCCTCGTGGACGGCCACCTCGCGCTGGGCGCGAGCAGCAGGGGTGGGCTGATGCTGCGGGTCGATCCTGCGGACACCGAGTCGCTGGTCGCGGAGAGCGGGGTGACCCGGTTCGAGATGCGTGGACGGCAGCTGGACGGCTGGCTGCACGTCGCCGTCGGCGCGGTCGAGGACGTCGGCGCCGAGGACACCCTGGGCCGATGGGTCGGGATCGGTGTCACCCGCGCGCGGTCCCTGCCCCCGAGGGAGGTCCCACCGGCCGCGTCCCCGTCACCGAGGGGTCACCGACTCCCCGAGGCACGGCGTGTTCCCGGGAGGGAGTGACCCCTCGGCGGGGAGGGGGTCAGGCGTCGATGACGATCGGGATCACCATCGGGCTGCGGCGGAACTTGCGCTCCGCCCAGCGGGTGATGTCGCGGCCCAGCATCTGCTCGAGCTGGTGGGAGTCCCCGATGCCTTCGGCCGCCGCGTGCGCCAGCGTCTTCTCGATCACCGGGATCACCGCGTCGAAGGTGTGCTCGTCGTGGACGAAGCCGCGGACCAGGAAGTCGGGCGGGTCGGCGAGCTTGCCGGTGTCCGCGTCGACGATGGCCAGCACCGTCACCACGCCCTCCTCGGCCAGCGTGCGCCGGTCGCGCAGGGTGGACTCGGTGACTCCGCCGACCTCGGCCCCGTCGACGTAGATGTTGCCGGCCGGCACCTTGCCGACGATCTTGGCGTGTCCCTCGACCAGGTCCACGACGACACCGTCCTCGGCGATCACGACGTTCGAGGCGGGCACGCCCGTGGCGATCGCCAGGTCGGCGTTCGCCCGCAGGTGCCGCCACTCGCCGTGCACCGGCATCACGTTGGACGGCTGCACGATGTTGTAGCAGTAGACGAGCTCGCCGGCACTCGCGTGCCCGGAGACGTGGACCTTGGCGTTGCCCTTGTGCACGACGTGGGCACCCCAGCGGGTGAGTCCGTTGATCACGTTGGAGATGGCGTTCTCGTTGCCCGGGATCACCGAGCTGGCCATCAGCACCGTGTCCCCCTCGCCGACCCGGATCACGTGGTCGCGGTTGGCCATCCTCGAGAGTGCGGCCATCGGCTCGCCCTGGGAGCCCGTGCAGACCAGGGCCACCTTGTTGGCGGGCATCCGCTCGAGCTGCTTGAGCGGGACGATCAGGTTGGCCGGCACCTTGAGGTAGCCGAGCTCCTGGGCGACCCCCATGTTGCGCACCATCGAGCGGCCCACGAAGGCGACCTTGCGACCGTGCTCCTGGGCGGCGTCGAGGACCTGCTGGATCCGGTGCACGTGGCTCGCGAAGCTGGACACGATGACCCTGCGCGGGGCGGTCCGGAACACCGTCTCGATGGCCGGGGCGAGCTCCTTCTCGGCGGTGGTGAAGCCGGGCACCTCGGCGTTCGTGGAGTCGGTGAGGAAGAGGTCGACGCCGAGCTCGCCGAGCCGGGCGAACCCGCGCAGGTCGGTGATCCGGCCGTCCAGCGGGAACTGGTCCATCTTGAAGTCGCCGGTGTGCAGCACCACGCCGGCCGTGGTCTTGATGGCCACCGCGAGCCCGTCGGGGATCGAGTGGTTGACGGCCAGGAACTCGAGGTCGAAGGGGCCGAGCCTGCGGGTGTCACCCTCGGCGACCTGCTCCAGCCGGGGCTTGATCCGGTGCTCCTTGAGCTTCGCGTCGATCAGCGCCAGGGTCAGCTTGGAGCCGATCACCGGGATGTCGCGCCGCTCGCGGAGCAGGTAGGGGACCGCGCCGATGTGGTCCTCGTGCCCGTGGGTGAGCACCAGCGCCTCGATCTTGTCCAGGCGGTCCCGGATCCAGCTGAAGTCCGGCAGGATCACGTCGACGCCGGGCTGGTGCTCCTCGGGGAAGAGCACCCCGCAGTCGACGATCAGCAGGCGGCCGGAGTGCTCGAAGACGGTCATGTTGCGACCGATCTCACCGAGCCCTCCGAGGGCGACGACCCGCAGGCCGTCCTTGGCCAGCTTCAGGGGAGCCGACAGTTCGAGGTGGGGATGACTCATGGAGGTCACGGTATCGGTCCGGCTGTCCGGACGGTCGGCCGCGCTCCGGCTCAGTCCTGCCACGGGTAGAACGGCGGCATCTGCGAGGCGCGTCCGGTGAAGTCGGGCTCGCGCTTCTCCAGGAAGGCCCGCACGCCCTCCCTGCCGTCACCACGGCTGGTGTAGAACATCGCCAGCGAGTCCACCCGGTGCGCCTCGAGAGGGTGCGGCTGGGCGCTGTTGCGCCACATCATCTGGCGCGCCAGCGCCGTCGCGACCGGTGAACGGTGGTCGGTGAACCGCCTGGCCAGGGCGTGCGCCGCGCCGAGCAGCTCCTCGCCCGGGTGCACCGACCGGACCAGCCCGCCCTCGCGGGCCTCCTCGGCGGTCAGGATGTCGGCCGAGTAGACCCACTCCAGGGCGCGGCTGATGCCCACCAGGCGGGGCAGGAACCATGACGAGGCGGCCTCCGGGACGATGCCCAGGCGTCCGAAGACGAAGCCGATCCGGGCCCGGTCCGAGGCCAGCCGGACGTCCATCGGCAGCGTCATCGTCGCGCCGATGCCGACGGCCGCGCCGTTGATCGCGCCGATGACCGGCTTGGTGCACCGGAAGACGGCCAGGCTGACCCGCCCGCCGGTGTCGCGGACGCCGGCGACGATCTCGGGGTCGTCCAGCCGGGCATGCAGGTCCTCGAGCGTCGGCTGCAGGGACTCCTCGAGCCCGAAGACGTTGCCGTGCGAGGACAGCTCCATGCCCGCGCAGAACGCCCGTCCCCGGCCGGTGACGACCACTGCGGCCACGCCGTCGTCGGCGCTGGCCCGGTCGAAGGCGTGCACCAGCTCCTCGGCCATCGTGGGGGTGAAGGCGTTGAGCTGGTCCGGGCGGTCGAGGGTCAGGGTCAGGATCGCGTCCTCGACCGACCAGTCCAGCGTCTCGTAGTCGCGCTCAGCCATTCGCCAGCCCGCTCGCCCCGCACAGTCGCTTGGTGACCTTGGCCGTCTCGTCCCCGGCGATCAGGCCGAACAGCCTCTTGGACCGGGCCGGGTCCCAGTGCACCGCGAGGTCGGAGATCGGGACGCTGCAGGTCAGGCCGTTGCTGCCGTTCACCCGGGTCATCGCGTAGGCGAAGCGCATCGTCGAGAGCATCCCGGTGTCCTTGCCCACGCGCAGCGAGTCCGACCCCGCCATCGCCAGCCGGACGTAGCGCACCGGGTTGAGCACCGTCCACGGGGACGCGGCCTTCTTGCCGACCGCGCTCACCACCTCGCGCTGGTGCTGGGCGCGGGCGATGTCGCCGAGGCCCAGCGTGTGCCGCGAGCGGGCGTAGCCCAGCGCCACCTTGCCGTTCACGTCCTGGCAGCCCTTCTTGATGTCGAGGTTGGCCCGTCGGTCCTTCATCGCCTGCTTCGGGCAGATCCGCACCCCGTTGACCGCGTCGACCACGTCGACGAACCCGGCGAAGCCGATCTCGACGTAGTCGTCGACCCGGATCCCGGTGTCGTCCTCGATCGTCTTGACCAGCAGCGTCGGGCCGCCGTAGGCGAAAGCGGCGTTGATCTTGGTGGTGCCGTGGCCCGGAATCGGGACCAGCGAGTCGCGGGGGATCGACATCAGCAGGTTGGGGCCGGCGCCGGTGTGCAGCAGCATGATGGTGTCGGTGCGCCGGCCGGCCGCGTTGCCGGTGCCGAGCTGGCGCTTCTGCTTGCGGGTCAGGCCCGCGCGGCTGTCACTGCCCACCAGGAGGTACGTCGTGCCCTTCTGCGCGGCGGGCCGGCTGCCGCCGGGCGTCGCGTCGACCTTGTCGATCCTCTGCCACGCGATGATCGGCACCGCCACCAGGAACACGACCCAGGCCACGAGCAGGTAGACCAGCCAGCGCAGCCGCGGGCGGCGACCGCCCCGTGCGGGGCCGGAGGACGGTGGAGGCGCGACCGGGCGGATGCCGCCGGGGCCGACCGGGCCGCCCGGCTGCCGCTCCTGAGGAGGTCGCGGCACCGAGGGGGACTGTGGAGGACCTCCGGCACCGGGTCGGCTCATGGTGGGCAGCATCCGGGTGGGCTCGGGGTCACGGGGGGTGCGACCGCCCTGGCCGGAGCCGTCGCGGTCCTCGGGCGAGCCGCCGACGCCCTTGCGCCGGGTGCCGTAGAGCCAGTCGAAGTCCGGCTGGTCACGGCCGTCGGGGTCGTCTCGCGGGCGGTCGGGCATGGCGCAGACGGTACCGCGCGACCCTGTCCGGGGCCGGGCGCTCGGCGCGCCGTGACGGATGTGGCGGATGTGACTGGTGATACTGAACCGTCGCAGCCAGCACTCGAAAGGCCCGCACATGCCTCCCGCCACCTCCCCCGGGACGGGCGTCTCCTCCGGAAGCCGCTCGGCCCCCCAGGGCTCCCGGGACGCAGCCGCCTCCCGGGTGCGGTTCCGCCGGGCCGTCACGCTCCTGCTGATGACCCTGGTGCTCCCGGGCTCCGCGCAGCTGGCCGTCGGCCGGCGCGACGTGGGCCGGATCGCGCTGCGGATCGCGCTCGGCGCCGTCGGCGCACTGGTCCTGGTGGTGCTGCTCGGGCTCGCCTGGCACGGGTTCGTCTACTGGCTGGTCAGCAATACGGTGGTGCTCGGCTTCGTCCGGCTGCTGCTGTGTGCGCTGGCGATCGGCTGGGCTCTGCTGTTCTTCGACGCCTGGCGGCTCGGCCAACCCCTCGAGCTGCGCCAGAGGCAGCGCCTCGCGATGGTCGGCCTCAACGGCGTGCTCTGCTTCGCGGTCGCCGGATCCCTGCTCTACGCCTCACACATGGTCGCGGTGCAGAAGGGCTTCATCACCGCGATGTTCGGCGACGGGGTCGCGTCCAGCGCGCACCACGGTCGCTACAACGTGCTGCTGCTCGGCGGTGACTCCGGAGCGGACCGGTGGGGCCTTCGTCCGGACAGCCTCACGGTGGCCAGCATCGACGAGGACACCGGCAAGACGATCCTGTTCGGGCTGCCGCGCAACATGATGGACTTCCCGTTCGCCCCAGGATCGGTGATGGCGAAGCAGTTCCCCTCGACGTACGACTGCTCGACGTGCGAGCTGAACAGCCTGGCCACCTGGGCCGGGGACCACAGGAGCCTGTTCCGGGGGTTTGCCAACCCCGGCGTCGAGGCGACCATGGAGGGGGTCGAGGGCATCACCGGGCTGCAGATCAACTACTACGCGATGGTGAACCTCCGCGGCTTCCGCAACATGGTCCAGGCCGTCGGCGGCCTGAGGCTGAACGTCCGCGACCGCATCCCGATCGGGGGGGTCGGCGGCCCGATCACCGGTCACATCGAGCCCGGCGTGCAGCGGCTCAACGGCTACCAGACACTCTGGTTCGCGCGCTCGCGTGAGAGCGCGGACGACTACTCGCGCATGGCACGGCAGAAGTGCGTGATGAACGCGATGCTGCAGCAGCTCTCGCCCAGGATCGTGGTGACCAAGTTCGAGAGGATCGCCAAGGCGAGCGAGGCACTGGTGACCACCGACCTGCCCGCCTCCGAGCTCGGGACCTTCGCGGAGCTCGCGATGAAGGCCCGCTCCCAGCCGGTGCGGACCGTCTCGTTCGTGCCGCCGGCGATCAGCACGAGCCACCCCGACGTCACCAGGATCAAGGCGATGGTCAAGGCCGCGACGGCGCGGTCCGAGGGCAAGGGCGGCCCGTCGGTGGCCGCCGCCTCCGGTGCGCAGGCGAAGGCGAAGAAGGGCTTCTCCCATGGCACCCGTTCGACCGTCGGTGGCTCGATCGGCAACCTGAAGGACGGCTACGCCGCGAACGCCTCGAGCGACCTGTCGAGCTCCTGCTGAGCCACGGCGCCGTGCCGGTGAGGACGTCGCGGGTCGGTAGGGTGCGCGGGTGACCGACGGCGCCGAATCCCAGGCCCGCGCCGTGCCCCCGGTCACGGTGGTGGCGGTCGTCGTCACCTGGGACCGGAGGGAGCTCCTCGAGGAGTCGTTGGCCGCGCTCGCCGCCCAGACGCTGCGGCCGACCCAGGTGGTGGTGGTGGACAACGCCTGCACCGACGGCACCACCGAGCTGCTGCGCCGGGACTACGCGCACCTCGAGCTGGTGCACCTGGGGGTCAACACCGGAGGCGCCGGTGGCTTCGCGGCGGGCATCGAGCGGGCGCTGACGCTGCGCCCCGACCTGGTGTGGCTCCTCGACGACGACACCGTGCCCACCGCGACGGCGGCGGAGCGGCTCGCTGCCGCGTGGGCGGCCTACCCGGGGGAGCGGCGACCGGCCGTGCTCGCCAGCCGGGTGGTCTGGACCGACGGGCGCGACCACCCCATGAACACCCCGCGGCCGCGACCGTGGGCATCGCGGGGCCTGCGGGCCGCAGCGGCACAGGTGGGGGCCGTGCCGATCCGCTCCGCGTCCTTCGTGTCCATCGTGTGCGACGCCGCCCTGGTCCGCGAGCGGGGGGTCCCGATCGCCGACTACTTCTTGTGGAACGACGACTTCGAGTACTCCACCCGCCTGATCCATGGCCGGGTCGGGCTCGCGGTGCCCGACAGCGTGGTGGTCCACAAGACCAGGACCTTCGGCGCCACCGACGTGGACCCCGGGGAGCGGTTCTTCTGGGAGGTCCGCAACAAGGTGTGGCTGTTCACCCGCAGCCCGGGCCTGGGTCCGGCGGAGAAGCTGCTCTACGGCGGCTCGACCGTGCGCCGCTGGGTCCGCACGTTCGCACGCTCGACGGACCGGGCCACCCTTGCCAGCGGGCTGCGCCGCGGGCTGGTGACCGGGCTGCTGACCCGGCCCCGGTCCAACGGTGCCGTGCTCGCCGAGGCGGGCTGGTCGCCGCACGGCGGCGCGCCGGCCGATGTGCGGCTCGGGGAGCCGCAGCCCTTCTCCCTGCTCCTAGCCGTCTGGGGCGGGGACGACCCGGGCTTCCTGCGCGCCGCCTTCGTCTCCAGCGTCGAGGACCAGACCCGCCGCCCCGACCAGGTGGTGCTGGTGCAGGACGGGCCGGTGCCCGACGAGCTCGCGGTCACCATCGCGGAGCTGGTCGCGCGCAGCCCGGTGCCGGTCGACCTCGTGGTGATGGCCGACAACGTCGGCCTCGGCCCGGCGCTCGACGCAGGACTGGCCGCCTGCCATCACGAGATCGTCGCCAGGATGGACGCCGACGACGTGAGCCTGGCCACTCGCTTCGAGAAGCAGCTCCCGCTCGTCGAGGCCGGTGCCGACATCGTGGGCAGCGGTCTGCTCGAGTTCGGGTCCTCCCCGGACGACGTCGTGGGCCGGCGCACGCCGCCGACGGATCCGGCCGAGATCCGGCGCGTGATCGCGTTCCGCGACCCGTTCAACCACCCCACCGTGGTCTACCGGCGCAGCGCGGTCCAGGCCGCCGGTGGCTACACCGACATGGCGCTGATGGAGGACTACCTGCTGTTCGCGCGGATGGTCGACGCCGGCGCGCGTCCGGCGAACCTCGCGGAGCCGCTGGTCTGCTACCGGGTCGGGGCCGGTGCCTACGCCCGGCGAGGAGGACGCGAGCTGCTGCGCTCGGAGCTGGCCGTGCAACGGCGCTTCCGGCAGCTCGGCATCACCTCGCGGGCGCAGTACGTCCGCAACGTGGTGGTGCGCGGGGGGTACCGTCTCGTGCCGGAGGTGCTCCGCAGGCTCGCCTACCGTGCCCTGATCGCGAACCACGGCGCTCGCGGCCGATAGACTGCACCGTTGCTTCCCCCACCAGGAGTCGTTGAGTGAACCCTGACCTCGTCATCGTCGGATCCGGATTCTTCGGGCTGACGATCGCCGAACGCTGTGCCAACGAGCTGGGACTGCGTGTCCTGGTCCTCGAGCGGCGCAGGCATCTCGGCGGCAACGCCTACAGCGAGGCCGACCCGGAGACCGGCATCGAGATGCACGTCTACGGCGCGCACCTCTTCCACACCTCCAACGAGCGGGTGTGGGACTACGTCAACCGGTTCACCGCGTTCACCGACTACCAGCACCGGGTGTTCACCAACCACCAGGGCCAGGTCTACTCCTTCCCGATGAACCTCGCGCTGATCAACCAGTTCTTCGGCCGCTCGCACACCCCTGACGAGGCCAGGGCCCTGGTCGCCGAGCAGTCCAGCGAGATCGACACCGCGGACGCGACGAACCTGGAGGAGAAAGGGATCTCACTGATCGGCCGTCCGCTCTACGAGGCGTTCGTGAAGGGCTACACCGCCAAGCAGTGGCAGACCGACCCCAAGGAGCTGAGCCCGGACATCATCAGCCGGCTCCCGGTCCGCTACGACTTCACCAACCGGTGGTTCAGCGACACCCACGAGGGGCTTCCGGTGGACGGCTACACCGCCTGGCTGACCAGGATGGCCGACCACCCCCTGATCGAGATCCGGCTGAACACCGACTTCCGCGACGTCGCCGACGACTTCAAGGGCAAGGTCCCGATCGTCTACACCGGCCCGGTCGACGAGTACTTCGGCAACTGCGAGGGCCGGTTGTCGTGGCGGACCGTCGACCTCGAGGCCGAGGTCCTGCACGTCGACGACTTCCAGGGCACCCCGGTGATGAACTACGCCGACGAGGGCGTCCCATGGACCCGGATCCACGAGTTCAAGCACTTCCATCCCGAGCGCAGCTACCCGCGGGGCAAGACGGTGGTCGTGCACGAGTACTCCCGGTTCGCCACCGAGGACGACGAGCCCTACTACCCCGTCAACACCGCCGAGGACCGCGCCAAGCTGCTGAAGTACCGCGAGCTGGCCCGGCGAGAGCCGATGGTGCTCTTCGGTGGCCGGCTCGGCACCTACCAGTACCTCGACATGCACATGGCCATCGGCGCGGCGCTGTCGATGTTCGAGAACAAGCTGAGGCCGCACTTCGAGACCGGCGCGGCCCTGGTCAGCGGAGGAGTCGACGAATGACCGTCCCCACGAGCACGGCCGCCGGGGAGCACACGGTGCGCCGCGTCCTCCAGCGTGTCGTGCTGCCCAGCGAGCGCGACATGGACGTCCTCCCGCTGTACGTCGACCCGGACCGTCCGCAGCTCGACGTGGACACCAGCAGCCTGACGATGTCCCAGCGCGGACGGATCCCACCCGCGGAGCCGAACGCGGACGCGGAGCCCGACCCGCACGCGATCCTGGGCCGACGGCGCTACCGCGTCGCGGAGACCCGGCGCATCTCCTTCGGCACCTACTTCAACGCGTTCGCGGCGAGCTACTGGCGCAAGTGGACCATCGTCGACGACGTCACGCTCGAGGTCCGGGTCGCCGGTGACCAGGCCTCGGTGATCGTCTACCGCTCG
>JBDTXF010000077.1:0-9294 GCA_040006355.1 Nocardioidaceae bacterium
CGAGGCACTCCCGGAGCTCGACGTGCTGGGACAGCAGCAGGATGCCGACGTCGGGACGGTGCTTGCGGATCCGTGCGGCGGCCCTCGCCCCGTCGGACTCCATGGCGGGCGGCATCCGGATGTCCGCAATGACCAGGTCCGGCCGAAGATCGCGCACGGCGGACTCCATCGCGTCCGCGTCGCCCACGGCCGCCGCCACCTCGTGGCCGGCATCGGCCAGCAGCCGGACCAGGCCCTCCCGGAACAGCACCGAGTCCTCACCGACGACGAGCCGCATCACAGCACCGCGGTGACCGTCGTACCGGCGCCGGGCGGCGAGGAGATCGTGACGAACCCGCCCACCGACTCGACCCGCTCGCGCAGCGCGGTGAGCGTCCCGTCGACCGGCACGCCGCCGACACCGTCGTCGCTCACCACGACGCACAACCGTCCCGTGCTGTCACCGACTCGTACGTCGACGCGGGTGGCGTGCGCGTGCTTGAGCGCGTTCGTCACGGCCTCCGACACGACCAGGTAGGCGCTCAGCACCTGCACCTCGTCGAGGACCGCCAGCGGCTCGACGTCGAGGTCCATGGAAATCGGTGTGGCAGCACGCACGGCCTCCAGCGCGGGGACGAGTCCGTCGTCGAGTCGGCTCGGCCGTACGCCGTGAGCGAGCTGACGCAGCTCCGCGACGGTTGCCTCGAGCTCCGCGACGGCCCGGTCGACCTCGTTCGAACGAGTCGGGTCCAGGCCGCGCTGCAACGCCCGGAGACGCATCCCGGTGGCGATCAGCCGCTGCTGGGCACCGTCGTGGAGGTCGCGTTCCAGCCGACGCCGCTCGGCGACGGTGGCCTCGACCAACCGCGAGCGACTGACCAGCAGACCGTGCCGAAGGCGACACACCTCGATCGGGACCGCGGCGGCGCGCGAGAGCGCCACGAGTCGCCGTCGGGCGCGTGCCGAGCCGATCGTGACGGCGATCCGCGCGATCGCGTCGCCGCCGAACTCGAGCGTCAATCCGTCGTCGCCGTCGCCGGGCACACCGGCCAGGTCGACCCAACCGCCGCCCTCGGCGAGGAGGAGCCGCAGCAGCGGGTCGCCGTGTGCCTCCCGGAGCACGCCCTCGATCTCCTCGGGGGCGCGCGAGCCGGCCCGAACGTCGGCCGCGAACCGCTCGACCTGGGCAACAGCCACGAATCGGTCGCGGTCCACGACGCGGGCCACCGCCGCACTCACGTGGCGGTGCAACGGGAGCAGCACCAGCGCCGTGACGAAGGCCGCCGCGGTCAGGTCGAGACCCGAGGACCGCGAGACCAGCTCGCTGACCCCGAGCACGACCACGCCGAAGACCGCGGCGGAGAGCACCAGCGTGACCACCCACGCGGATGACTCGCTGAGCAGTCGGTCGATGTCGAACAGGTCGTGCCGGACCACCGCCACCGCCACGGCGACCGGGACCAGCACCACGATCGCGATCAGCATCGGCGCGTAGGCGACGGTGATCACGACCCCGAAACCGATCGACATCACCCAACCGGCCACCAGCAGCGCCACGATCACCACGCCCGCGAGCATCAGCCAGCGGACCCGCAGTCGGGTCACCTCGTCGCCCGAGCGGTAGCGCCCGACCAGCGACACGATCCCCGCGACGAGGCACCCCGCCACGAGCAGCTGTCCGACGACCACGAGCAGCAGCCGCGGACCCCCGGTGGGCCCGTCGACGACGCGCCCGTCCACCTTGCGCGTGCCCCACAGCGCGATCACCAGGAGCACGGTCGCCGCCGCATAGACCCACGGCACCAGCCGCCAGGCGCGCCCGGCCGGACGACCGTCCGGGAACACGAGCAGCAGGGCGAGCAACCCCGCGAGGTCCAGCGGCCAGAGCCCGGTCGTGGTCGTAGCCACGACATGCGCCCCGGGAAGTGGGTTGGCGCTGGACGCGGATGCCGAGAGCACGTCGAGCGCCAGCACCCCAGAGATGGCGCCGCCGGTCCAGGCCAGGGCAGGCCCGGTCGCACTGTTCGGCACGCGGCGCACGACCAACCAGGCCGCGGCCACGCAGACCGCCGGAGTGAGGAGCTCCGGGAGCAGCGACCCGAAGTCCCCCCATCCGTGGCGGGCGGGCTCGCGGGCGCTGACGTACCCCACCAGCCCGACCGGGAGAAGCCAGGTGGCGACGGCGCCCAGCGTCAGCGCGCGAGCATGCGCGGCCCTCATCCCAGCATGCTCGCACGCCTGGACGGCAACCGGCATCGGTGCCAGCACCTACTCCGGTTGCGGATCCCGACCCCGGGCCAGCACCGATGCCACGGGGATGCGGAGCGGCGAACCTCGAGAGCCTCAACCCGCTCATCCTCCGGAGGCTCCGATGAACGTCATCCTCACCATCCTGATCGCCTTCCCGCTCGGCTACCTGATCCGCTCGCGCGGCACTGCCATCACCGCCTACGTGCTCGTCGACGGCTACGTGTTCACGTTCCAGACCGCATTCCTGCTGCAGCAGTGGGTCGATGGCGACACCAGCGCATTCGGGTCCCGGGGCCCCGACTGGACGCCCGAACGGATCACCCAGGTCTTCTCCTACCCCGTCCTGAACGCGGTCATCGTCGGCATCGGCATCGGTCTGGTGTCGCTCGGCCACCGGATCCACGCCCGGCGTGCCACCGCGCGCGACACCGTGACCGCCGGCTGACTCGACCCTCGGACCATCCCCTCATCGAAAGGACCCGTGATGAACCACCTCCCTCGCCTCGCTCCGATCGTGGCCTCACTCTCCGCCGGCCTGCTCCTGATCAGCGGCGCCGCTTCCGCCCACGTCCCGTCCACTGCTCCGACCCAGACCCGAGCGACGACCACCTGCCTGGTCTCTGTGGACCGGATCGACCGCTACCGCAGCGACGGGCTGCCCCTGGAGTCCTGCATCCGCGCCCTCCGGTCCCACGGAACCGACCAGGAGCGGTGCCTGCTGGTCGCCGACCGGATCGAGCAGTGGATCGTGCTCGGGCAGCGCCTGCCGTCCTGCGTACGCCGACTCCAGCAGGGCGCCACCCACTCCCCGCATCAGGGGAGGACGATCCCTGTCCGCCGATAACGGGGGCGCGGTCCGGACCGCTGTGCGATCCTCGACGTGAACGGCGATCGCACGTCACCTAGGGTCTGGTCAACGCAGCACACACCGGCAGCATCCAGCCGGCTCGACGACGTGGACCCCGACGCCGCTGCGAAGCAGTGATGGTCGGCGGGTGTCGGCGGACTGCACCTCTCGGAGTTGGGGGCAGCCATGGTGGCGCCGAGCACGAGTCGGCCGGTCGGTCGGGTGGGGCGCTCGCGTCGCCACCATGCCTGGGCGGTCGGATGCTGCCTGATGGTGGTCGGCGGGGCGGTGGCGTCGGGGTTCGGAGCGAGCACCCTGGCGAGCGCTGCCCAGGAGCAGTCCCTCCAGTCGTTCCGGCAGACGTCGGTCGGGGTGGCCTCGACGCTGCAGCTGGCCCTCCAGCACGAGGAGGACATCATCGCCGATGCCGGCGGCCTGCTGGCCGGGTCGGGAACCTCGGAGTCCGCCTTCGTGCAGTGGGCCGACGCGGCGCGAGTGCTGGACCGCTACCCGGAGCTGAGCGGGCTGGCTGTCCTGCAGCTGGTCACCGACGCCGAGCTGCCCGGGTTCGCGGCACGGGCGGTGGCCGACCCCGCAGGGCCGTTGGCTGCGGACGGCAGCTTCGCCGTCGTCCCGGTCGGACGTCGGCCGTTCTACTGCCTGGTGGGGGCCGGCGTCGGCCGGACGACGCAGCGGCCTCCGGCGGGCTTCGACTTCTGCGCTGCTCCACCGGTCCGCAGGACCCTCATCGCCGCGCGGGACTCCGGGCGGGGCGCCTATCTGCCGAACCAGTCCGGGGGCAAGCGCGAGCTCATCGTCCAGACCCCGATCTACCGCGACGGGGTCATCCCGGTCACGGTCCGGGCCCGTCGAGCCGCATTCGCCGGACTGGTCTTCACCCCACTCGACCCGACGGTGCTGCTGGACCGGGCGGTCGCAGGCCAGCCGGGCCTGTCGGTGCAGATGCGCTACCACGTCGGTGCCGCCGACGTCGCCTTCACCAGCGGACCGACCCCCGCCGGCGCACGGTGGATGACAGTCGACCTGCACAACGGCTGGACCATCCGGACCGCCGCCGTGGACCCTGATGCGGGTCACGCCGGCAACGCGCTCCTGGTCCTGTTCGGCGGCGTCGCAACGAGCGTGCTGCTCGGCCTGCTGACCTTCGTGCTGGGCACCGGCCGAGAACGCGCACGACGCCAGCTCGAGCAACGCACCGCCCAGCTCCACCACGCCGCCCTGCACGACGCCCTGACCGGACTGCCCAACCGGGCCCTGGTGATGGACCGCATCGAACAGATGCTCGCCCGCGCACGACGCCACCACACCAACGGCGCCGTGCTGTTCCTCGACCTGGACGACTTCAAGAACGTCAACGACACCCTCGGCCACCGAGCCGGCGACCGGCTCCTGGTCGCCGTCGCCACCCGACTGGCTACCACACTCCGCAACGTGGACACCATCGCCCGGATGGGCGGCGACGAGTTCGTCGTCCTCATCGACAGCGGATCCGCCGACGGCACCCCCGAGCTCATCGCCCAACGCATGCTCACCGCCATGGGCCAACCCTTCCAGCTCGACCCCACGTCGATGCCCCTCGACGTCAACGTCAGCATCGGCATCGCCACCGGCGACCGCACCACCGCCAGCGAGCTCCTCCGCGACGCCGACATCGCCCTCTACGAAGCCAAGACGGCCGGCAAGAACCGCTACCAGAGCTTCGACCCCCAGATGAAGACCGCCATCAGCCGCCGAACCGACCTCGAACGAGACCTCCACACCGCCCTGGGCGCCGACCAGTACCGACTGGTCTACCAACCCATCTACGGCCTCGACGGCACCGGCATGGTCGCCGTCGAAGCCCTCCTCCGCTGGGACCACCCCACCCGCGGACTGATCCTTCCCGGCGAGTTCATCACCATCCTCGAACAATCCGGACAAGCCCGCGACGTCGGTCGCTGGGTCCTGCAACACGCCTGCCGACAGATGGCCACCTGGCACAGCCATGGCGAGACCCTCGACCTCTCCGTCAACATCTTCAGCCGACAGCTCGAACACGACGACGAGCTCGCCGACGACATCCGCGACGCCCTTCACACCAGCGGCCTACCAGCCTCCGCCCTGATCATCGAAGTAGCCGAGACCACCCTGATGCTCGACGACACCGGAACCACCACCCAACGCCTCCAAGCCATCAAGGAGCTAGGCGTCCGGATCGCCGTCGACGACTTCGGCGCCGGCTACACCAGCCTGGACCACCTCCGCCTCCTGCCCGTGGACTCCCTCAAGATCGACCGCTCCTTCATCGGCGCCATCACCACCTCCACCGAGTCCGTCGCCCTGGTCAACGCCTGGGTCCAGCTCGCCCAAGACCTCGGACTCTCCATCACCGCCGAAGGCGTCGAGACCACCACCGAGCTCGACATCCTTCGCGGAGCCCACGTCGACCAGGCCCAGGGCTACCTCATGGCCCACCCCCTGGACCCCGAAACCCTCGAACGAGACCTCCTCAGCCCAGCCCACACCACCCCCGCACCACTGCGCTGATCAAGCCGAGCGGTGCGGCCCGGCCGAGCGCACAGTGGGCCGTCGTACACGGGTGGACAGAAGTCTGGTCCCAGGCTCCGAGCGAGCGTGCGGCCGTCCGCTCCGGAGCACTTCGGTCCGTTCCTCTACGCGTCGGAGCACCTGCGGGCGCTGGTGGCGACGTGCCAAGCGGCGACCTGAGCGCGCGACCTGAAGCCGAGACGCAACCGGATCCGCTCCAGGTGTGACTCCGCGGACCGCTCCGTGATGCCGAGGCGCTCTGCCAGCTGACGGTTGGTGAGGCCGTCGGCCACCAGTGCCGCCACCTCGCTCTGGCGGGGGGTGAGCCCGGTCGGCACGTCGCGCCGCACTGCCGGCAGCCCGAGGAAGTGTCGGACCTCTGCGACCACGGCGCCCGCATCCCCGATCGCGGGGAGATGGGATCGTCCCTCGAGCTCGACGAACTCCGCGCCCGGGATCCCCTCGGCCAGCACCCTGCCCTGGGCGATGGGGGCGGCTCGGTCCTCGCGCCGATGCAGCACCAGCGTGGGCGACCGAACCTGCGCAAGGGCTGGTCGCACGTCGAGCTCATAGGCCAGCCGCAGCAGTGCCACCGCCGTCTCCGCTGACGAGGCGGCACGCTGGTAGCCGGCGAGTGCCCGTCGGGTGCCGACGTCCGCCTCAGGGGCGAAGAGGTTGGTGAGCAGGTCGGAGCCCAGACCCCAGCTGGCTCCGAGCAGGCCGAGCACGTGATGCCTGCTCATCTCGTCGCCGATGGTCGCCCCGTCGGCCCAGCCGCCGTACAGCACCATCCGCGAGACCGTGTCGGAATGGTCCGCGGCCCACTGGACAGCAACCACCGCCCCGATGGAGAAGCCGAAGACATCGAAGCGGGTCAGGCCGAGCGCCTCGGCGACGGCCGCGATCGCGGCCAGCTCGAGCCTCATCGTCCGGGGACCGTCGTAGGGGTCGGAGAGCCCGCAACCCGGCCGGTCGTAGCGGACCAAGGTGCGGCCCTGCCCCAACGACTCATGGAACAGGCGATCGGCGGGGATGGCCCACCCCAGCTCGAGGTGACTGAGCCACCCCGGTACGACCAGCAGGTGCGGGCCGCTTCCCGTGGTCGCGTAGGCCACCCGACCTCCGCCTGGAAGCGATGCCGCACCGAGCTCCTGGCGCTGTGCCTTCACCCGGCCATTGAACACTGGTCCCATCAGGGGCCGTCGATCACCGCCAACGTGCAGCGGGAGATGCACGCGAGCCTGTCCGAGTCATCGACGATGCGGACTTCCCAGACCTGGCTGCGACGACCCAGGGCGATCGGCCGGGCGGTGCCGGTGACCCAGCCGGAGGTGACCGCTCGCAGGTGGTTGGCATTGATCTCCATGCCGACGCAGGCCTTGGCTGGCCCGGCGACGAAGGTGGCCGCCCAGCTGACCAGGGTCTCGGCGAGCAGCACGGAGGCGCCGCCGTGCAGGATGCCCATCGGTTGGCGTGTCCGGCAGTCGACCGGCATCCGAGCCGTCAGGTGGTCCGCGCCGACCTCGCTGAGCTCGATGCCGAGGTGGCCGATGGCACAGCCCGCGCTCATCTCGTTCGCCTGGTCGAGGTCGGGGCTGCCGTGCCAGATGGCCGTGGGAGTCAGCGGGTCGATGAGATCTGGAAGGAATCGGTTCATGCCTCGATGGTGCCGCTGCGATGGGCAGCGACACAGCCGTGGAAGTACCCCACTTCGCGAGAGGAGCGCGTTCGGGGCGCAGCCGGTCGTCTGAAGGGCCCGGTCCGCCTGCGGTCGAGGCGCGTCCCTGGTTGGATGGTTCCGTGAGTCATGCCAGCGGCACCAGCCAGCTCGAGCGGGCACTGCGCGAGGCAGTCACCGACCCTCACGACGTCCGGGTCCGAGCGATCGACCGGTACGCCGTGGCCAGCGACGCCTCGCACTTCCTGCTCACCCCTCGGGCGGTCGTGGTGGCCGGCAGCGCCGTCGACGTCGGCAGGCTGCTGGGGGCCAGTGCCCGCCTCGGGGTGCCCCTGACCCTGCGCTCCGGGGGGACCAGCCTGTCCGGTCAGGGGGTCACCGACGGGATCCTTGTCGATGTGCGGGCCCGGTTCCGCGACCTCGCGGTGCTCGATGACGGGGCCCGGGTCCGGGTGCAGCCCGGGCTCACCATCCGCCAGGTGAACGCCAGGCTCGCGCCGTACGGTCGGCGGCTCGGTCCCGACCCCGCGAGCGAGGCGGCGTGCACGGTGGGTGGTGTGATCGCCAACAACTCCAGCGGGATGGCCTGCGGCATCGTCGAGAACAGCTACCAGACCCTGGAGTCGCTGGTGGTGGTGCTGCCCTCGGGCACCGTGGTGGACACCGGGGCACCAGATGTGGACGAGCGTCTGCGTCTCACCGAGCCCGAGCTGTACGCCGGGCTGCTCCGGCTGCGCGACCGTGTCCGGGGCAACGCAGCCTCGGTCGAGTCGATCCGCCGCCAGTACGCGATGAAGAACACCATGGGCTACGGGGTCAACGCGTTCCTGGACCACGACACCGCGAGCGAGATCCTCGCCCACCTGCTGGTGGGCAGTGAGGGAACCCTCGGCTTCGTCGCCGAGGCGACGTTCCGCACCGTGCCCGTCAAGACCGCGATCGCCTCGGCGCTCGCCGTCTTCGGCTCACTCCAGGACGCGAACCAGGCGCTGCCCGAGCTCGTGGGCACCGGCGCTGCGACCCTCGAGCTGATGGACGCGACCTCCCTGCGGGTGGGACAGGCGTTCGCGGACGCGCCCGCGCAGATCCGTGGCCTGGAGGTCGACCAGCAGGCCGCTCTCCTGGTGGAGTACCAGGCGACGTCAACGGCCGAGCTGCTCGACCTGACAGACCGAGGGGACCGCGTCCTGGCCTCCCTGCCGCTCGCAGCGACGGCGGTGCTCAGCACCGACGCGCCCTCGCGCAACCAGCTGTGGAAGCTGCGCAAGGGCCTCTACACCTCCGTCGCCGGCGCCCGCGCGTCGGGCACGACCGCCCTGCTCGAGGACGTCGTGGTGCCGGTCGCGCGACTCGCGGACACCTGTCTGGAGCTCGGTGTGCTCTTCGACCGGTTCGACTACCGCGACAGCGTGATCTTCGGGCACGCCAAGGACGGCAACATCCACTTCATGCTCACCGACCGGTTCGAGTCGCCGGAGGCGCTGAGCCGCTACACAGGCTTCACCGATTCGATGGTCGACCTCGTGCTCGGTCACGGCGGCTCTCTCAAGGCCGAGCACGGCACCGGCCGGGTGATGGCGCCCTATGTGCGTCGCCAGTTCGGCGAGGAGCTGTACGACGTGATGCGGTGCCTGAAGGCGCTGGTCGACCCCGCCGGCATGCTGAACCACGGCGTCATCCTAGATGATGACCCCGAGGCCCATCTCCGGCACATCAAGCTGCAGCCGAAGGTCGAGCCGGAGGTGGACCGCTGCGTCGAGTGCGGCTACTGCGAGCCGGTCTGTCCGAGTCGTGAGGTGACCCTGACCCCGAGGCAACGGATCGTCGTACGTCGCGCCATCGCCTCGGCGCACCAGCACGGTGACGTCGCCCTCGCCGAGGAGCTCGAGGACGACTACGACTATGAGGCAGTGCAGACCTGTGCCGTCGACGGCATGTGTCAGACCGCCTGCCCGGTGCTGATCAACACCGGCGACCTGGTCAAGCGGCTGCG
>JBDTXF010000078.1:0-9247 GCA_040006355.1 Nocardioidaceae bacterium
GGCACCCGATCGGTTCGACAGGCCGGCCGAGGGGGCGGTCGGGCTGCCGGCCCGGACCACCGACAGGTCGACGCCCGGGGCTCCGGTCACCGCGAAGCGCGCGACCGCGGTGCCGGCCGGCACGCGCACCGACCGCAGCAGGGTGTCCGGGCGGACGGTCGGGTGGGCGGTGCCGGGCCCGCCGCCCCGCAGCCGGACGGGGGTCGCCGTGGCCGGCACCAGCCCCGAGCTGCGCAGCTTGAGGGTGCGTCCGTTGCCGGAGCGTCCGCGGACCACGACCCGGCCCCGACCGCCGGCACCGTCGACCTGCCGGGGCGCCGCGACCACCATGGGCCGCACCGAGACGGGCACCCGCACCCGGTGCCGGTCACCCCGCCACACCAGCCAGCCGGTCACGTCGTGGTCGACCGGAGCGGTCGGCCGGGCGGTGATGCGCAGCCGGACCGTCCGGCTCTGTCCCGGTGCCAGGCGGACGGTCGCCGGGAACGCCTGGACGTCCACGCCGCGCAGACCCCTCACCCGGACCGAGTAGGACTCCCGGCGCGTGCCGACGTTGGTGATCCGCCGTCTCACGGTGGTCGGGCCGACCAGGTCCCCGACCGCCACGGAGGCGGCGTTGACGTCGCGAGCGGGCTCGGTGCCGGCGGCCACGCGCTGCCAGGCCGACGGGTCGGCGTCGAAGACCAGCCCCGGGTCCAGGACGTCACCGGGGTCCACCTGCCCGGCTCCTTCGGCGAGCGGCCCGTGCCGCCCGGCGAGGTCGTCGGCGGTGGTCATCATCGCGGACTTGACCCGCGCCGGTGACCAGCCGGGGCGGACCCCGGCGACGAACGCGGCCAGCCCCGCCACGTGCGGTGCGCTCGCCGAGGTGCCCGACACGAGGTCCCAGGAGCGGCCCCCGTCCGACGGTGGTGCGACGGCGCCGAGCACGCCGACCCCCGGCGCCGCCAGGTCCGGCTTGAGGACGTCGCCGCCGGAGGCCACGGCGGGGCCCCTCGCCGAGAACCCGGCGAGAGCCGGCACCCCGCGGCCGTCCTGCACGGTCGGGTCGAGCGACGCGGTGGCCCGCACGCCGGCTCGGCGTACGTAGCGCTCGAGCACGGCGGCGCCCGACACAGCGAGGTGCACCGTGGGCACGGCGTGCAGGTCGGCGTCCACGCCCTCCCGGCGGGTGTTCGCGAGCACCATCGCGACCCCGCCCGCATCGGCCACCGAGGCGGACTTGCCGACCCGGGAGCCGGCGCCCCGGTCGCACACCACGATCGCGCCCTGCGCCTTCGCGGCGTCCAGCGCGCCAGCCGCGCAGGTCCGGGCCCGGGAGGGGGTGGCCCCCGGGGCGCCGATCGTGGCGCCGAGCACCAGGGGAGCGGACCGGACCCGCCTGTCGGAGGCCATCGCGCCGATCAGGGTCCGGCCGTCGCCGAGCCGGACCGCTCCGGTGAAGTCGTGATGGGTGCTCGCCGCCACCGTGGTCACCCACGGCGCGACGTGGGCCACGGCGCCGGACCGGCCGCTGTTGCCGGCGGACGCCGCCACGAAGACCCCCGCGGTCGCCGCGCCCAGGAAGGCCCGCTCGACCGAGTCGTCGCGCACCTGGCTGCCGCCGACCGAGGCGCTGAGCACGTCGACACCGTCGGAGACCGCGCTGTCGACCGCGGCGACCGTGTCGGCCGTCGTGCAGCCGTCCTCGGCGGGGTCGGGGGCGGTCCAGCAGGCCTTGTAGACGGCGAGCCGGGCGGCCGGCGCCATCCCGGACGTGGTCCCGAAGCGCTGCCCGTCGACCTCGACCCGCACCCCGTGGTCGCCCACGGCGACGGAGGCGACGTGGGAGCCGTGTCCGGTGCCGTCGCGCGGCGAGAGATAGTCCGCGCTCGCGACGCCCTCCTCACCGAAGCCCCTCACGAACCAGCGGGCGGAGACCACCTTGTCGGTGCAGTCCGCAGGGGTCCACCGCTCGCCGGTGGAGCACCCGCCGTGGAAGCCGGGCAACGGCCCCGAGGCACCGGCGGTCCGGGCGAAGCCGGGGTTTTCCGGCCACACGCCGCTGTCCACGACGCCGACGACGACATCGTGCCCGGCCCGAGCGGGTCCGCCGTGCCGCGCCCAGGCGCCGGTCCTCCCGGAGAGCCCGAGCAGGGTGCGGGTGCTGCTGCCGACGGCGGGCATCGACAGGGTGCGGTCGAGGTGCCGGCGGATGCTGCGCTCGACGCGCAGCACCTCCGGCTGTGCCCGCAGGTCCCGCACCTGCTCGCCGCTGAGCGCCACCGCGAAGCCGTCCAGGGCGGTGGTGTAGCGGTAGAGCAGCACCGGGTCGCCGATGCGGTGCAGCAGCCGGTCCTGGAGGGCCTCCAGCCAGCGCGTGTACGCCGCCACCGCGGGTCGGGTCCGGTCGAAGCGCCGGCCCCCCGCAGGACGAGTGGGGAGCAGGCCGCGCACCCCACCGTCGTACGACGCGGAAGGCGCAGCGGACAGGGTGACCACGTAGACCCCGGGCTGCACCGAGCGCGCCGGGTCCGTGCCGTCGGCGGCCGCTCCGGGGCCGGTCCCGAGCAGCAGCGTCCCCACGACCAGCGCGACGGCGCAGGCGGGGAGCTGTGGACGGGCGGGCACGGGGGCCTTCCTGAGGGTGGCCGCGACGGCTGCGCGGGCCCCTCATCGTCGCGGGGGGCCGGACACCCGTCAACCGATCGCCGCCTAGGCTGGGTGACATGCCCTCCTCCCTGCCTGCCGGTGAGGGGCTCGTCGTGGGCTTCGACCTCGACATGACCCTCATCGACACCCGCCCGGGCTTCGCGGCGACGCTCGCCGTGCTGGCCGAGGAGACCGGTGTCGTCCTCGACACCGACGAGATGAGCAGCCGCCTCGGCCCGCCGCTCGGCCACCTGCTCGCCCCGCACTTCCCCGCCGACCAGGTCGACGCCCTGGTGGACGCGTTCCGCGCGCACTACCCCGACCACGCCATCACCCCGACCCAGGCGCTGCCGGGTGCGCACGCCTCCCTCGACGCCGTACGACGCCACGGCGGGCGCACCGTCGTGGTCACCGGGAAGTACACCCCCAACGCCGCGCTGCACGTCGACGCCCTCGGCTTCGGGGTCGACGAGCTGGTCGGGGAGGTCTGGGGCGTCGGCAAGGCGGCGGTGCTCACCGAGCACGGCGCGACCGTCTACGTCGGCGACCACGTCCTCGACGTCCAGGGAGCCCACGCCGCCGGGGCCGTGAGCGTCTCGGTGGCCACCGGCGGCAGCACCGCCCAGGAGCTCCTCGACGCCGGCACCGACGTCCTGCTCGGGGACCTCACGGAGTTCCCCGGCTGGCTCGAGGAGCACCTGCTCGGGCTCCGGCTGCGGGCCCTCGACGAGCGGCTGCGCGGCCTCGGGAGCGTCCTGGTCGCCTACAGCGGCGGCGCGGACAGCGCCTTCCTGCTCGCGGCGGCCGTGCGGGCCCTCGGGGCCGACCGGGTCGGTGCCGCGACGGCGTACTCCGACTCGCTCCCGCTCAGCGAGCGGCCACCCGCCCTCGCCTTCGCCGACCGGCTCGGGGTGCGGGTGCTCACCCCGCAGACCCACGAGATGGACCGCGAGGGCTACCGCGCCAACGCGGGCGACCGCTGCTACTTCTGCAAGGCTGAGCTGTTGGACGTGCTCACCCCCCTCGCGCACGAGCACGGCTTCGCGCACGTCGCCACGGGCACCAACGCCGACGACGCGGTGGCGGGCTTCCGGCCCGGGATCCGCGCCGCCGACGAGCGTGGAGCGGTCACCCCGCTGTGCGACGCCGGGATCACCAAGGCCCAGGTGCGGGCCGCGTCCCGCAGCTGGGGACTGCCCACCTGGGACAAGCCGGCGGCGGCGTGCCTGTCCAGCCGGGTCGCCTACGGCATCGAGGTGAGCCCCTTCCGGCTGGCCCGGGTGGAGCGGGCCGAGACGGCGGTCCGCGCGCTGCTGTCGGAGGCCGGCCTCGTGGGCGGCGACGTGCGGGTCCGCGACCTCGGGGACCGGGCGCTCCTGGAGGTCGACGCCGACCTGGTGGCCGACGTCCTGGCGCTGCCGGGCGTGCTCGACGTGCTGCGCGCCGCCGGCGTCGCCGGCGCGGACGTCGACCGCCGCGGCTTCCGGTCCGGGTCGATGAACGAGCGGCTCGCCGAGGCCGACCGCTACCGCTGACCACCGGGGGCACGAACCGCGTGCATTCGCGATGCGCGCGCACGTAGGCTTGCGCCTCCGGTCCGCCGACCGGGCGACGCATGAGCAGCGAAGAGAGGTCCGACCGTGCCGACTGGCAAGGTGAAGTGGTACGACGCCGAGAAGGGCTTCGGCTTCCTGTCCAAGGACGAGGGAGGCGACGTCTACGTGCGCGCCGACGCGCTCCCCGCCGGCAGCCCGACGCTGAAGCCGGGCTCGCGGGTCGAGTTCGGCCTGGTCCAGGGACGCAAGGGCGACCAGGCGCTGCAGGTGAAGCTGCTCGACCCGGTCGTGTCAGTGGCCAAGGCGGTCTCCAAGGCGAGCCGCAAGAAGCCGGCCGACATGGTGAACATCATGGAGGACCTCTACGGCCTGCTCGAGAACGTCCAGGGCTCCTACCGCGCCGGGCACCACCCGGACGCCAAGATCGCCAGGCCGACCGCCAAGGTGCTCCGGGCCCTCGCCGACGAGCTCGAGCTCTGAGGGGGACCCGGGTCAGCCGGTGAGCTCGGCCGGGGAGTGCCGGTCGCGCACCCCCGAGAGCGTCCACAGGCTCCACCCGACCAGGATCGCCGCGGCCACCCCGAGCCCGAGCTGCGGGACCAGCGGCAGCACGATGCCGATGAACCCGCCGACCACCCAGGACAGCTGGAGGAGGGTCTCGGAGCGGGCGAAGGTCGCCGAGCGCCGAGTCTCGGGGATCTCGCGCTGGATCAGGGCGTCGAGCGAGAGCTTGCCCAGGGACTGGGCGAGCCCCGCGGTCAGGCCGAGGAGCACCGCCGCCGGAAGTCCGTAGAACAGCGTGACGACGACCGCGACCACCGCGTCCGCGAGCAGGGTGGCCACCACGGTGACCTCCGGGCGGATCCGCCGCAGGACGGACCCGAGCGTGATGCCGATCGTGCTGCCCAGCCCCGCCGAGCCGATCACCAGGCCGAGCAGCAGGGCAGGCCGGTCCTCCCAGCCGGCGAACGGCTTGTCGCGCAGGAGGAACGCCATGAACATCGTCAAGAAGCCGCTCAGCACCCGCATGCCGGTGTTGGCCCGCAGCGCGATCGCCACCGAGTGCGGCAGGCGGGGCCGTCGGGGCTTCTGCCTCCCGAGCGGGGAGAAGGACGCCTTGTCCTCCCCGGCCGCGCTGTCCACCCGGGACGGGAGCAGGATCGCCAGCACGGTGCCGCCGATGAACACCAGGAACGCGTAGCGCAGCGACCACTGCGCCCCGAACCTCGAGGCAGCCACGGCCAGCGGTGCCGAGAGGGCCGCCCCGGCCACCGACGCCAGCGAGATGCGGGAGTTCGCCTTCACCAGGCTCAGCGCGTCCGGCAGCAGCCTCGGTACGGCGGCCGCCCGCGTCACGCCGTACGCCTTGGAGGCGACCAGGCAGCCGAGGGCCGCAGGGAACAGGGTGACCGTGTCCCCGGTCCGGACGGCGTCGGCGAGCACCCAGCACAAGAACGCGCGCAGCGCCATCGTCGCGCCGATGGCCCACCGACGGCCGTGGCTGAAGCGGTCCAGGAACGGACCGATCAACGGGGCCACGATCGCGAACGGCAGCATGGTCAGGCCGAGGAACAGTGCGACCTGCCCCCGAGCCTGGTCGGTGGGCACCTGGAAGAACAGCGTCCCGGCCAGCGAGATCGCCACCGCCGCGTCGCCCGCGCCGTTGACCGCGTGCAGCTCGATCAGCCGGGCGAGACCGGTGTCTCCGGCGCCCTCCGCGTGGGTGGCGCGCCGGGCCTGGCGGAGCGTGTAGCCCGCGGCCCGGCCGGTCGCGGACCCGGCCCGGCGGGCACCCCGGCCGGTGACCGCGGCCGCCCGACGGGCCCGACCCGCCTCACGGGTGGCCGGCGGCTCCCAGGCCGTCTCGTCCGCCAGGGTGTCCTCGCGCCCGTCCTCGCCCCCGTCCAGGGGGGTCTCGTCGGGACGCATGCACCCCATCCTGCCTGGCCGGTCCGCGCCCCGGGGCGACAGCGGGGCCGGTAGTAGTGAACAATCGTCGTTCGTGATCACCGCAGCCAAGGCCGTCAAGCCGGACACCGTGGGCGCCTTGGCCGTGGACGCCGCCCGGGCCGCCCTGCTCGACCTCGTGGACGACGCCGACGTGGGCGAGCACCTCGGTCTGCACGCCGACGGCGAGCGGGTCGTCACGCACTCCTTCGTCTGCCTGCGGGCGGGCTACCGCGGCTGGCGCTGGGCGGTGACGGTGGTCCGGGCCTCGCGGGCCAAGACGGTCACCGTCGACGAGGTCGTCCTGCTCCCCGGCGACGACTCCATCACCGCACCCGAGTGGCTCCCCTACCGCGACCGCATCCAGCCCGGCGACCTGAGCCCCGGAGACCTGCTGCCCACCGAGGAGGACGACGCGCGGCTGGTGCCGGCGTACCTCACCGGCGACCCGGGCGACGAGATCGTGGACCAGGACTCGATCGCCAGCCTCGTCGACGAGCTCGGGCTCGGTCTCGGCCGCACCCGGGTGCTGTCCCTGGAGGGCCGAGACCTCGCCGCCGAGCGCTGGTACGACGGCAGCCACGGCCCCGAGTCCCCGCTGGCGAAGGCCGCTCCGGCGACCTGCGCGTCGTGCGGGTTCCTGGTCCGGCTGGCCGGTCCGCTGTCCCAGCTGTTCGGCGTCTGCGCCAACGCGCAGGCCAACGACGACGGCCGGGTGGTGTCGTGGGACCACGGCTGCGGCGCCCACTCCGAGGCGCAGCTGGCCAAGAACAGCCAGCCGCAGCCGCTGCCCGACCCGGTCATGGACACCTTGTCCTGGGACGAGCTCGAGCAGTTCTAGCCACCGGTCCGGTCGGCCGGGTCAGACGTGCTCGCGTGCCTGCCGGTGGTTCCGGCGGCGCCGGCAGTAGTCCCAGCCGATCACGCCGAGGCCGAATCCGGCCAGGCAGGTCCACAGCCACCAGGTCCGACCGGCGTCCTGGAGGCGGCCGTAGAACGGCAGCAGCACCAGGAACGCCAGCCCGAACAGCCCCGACCCGACCGCGACGGTCCGGGTGCCGTCCACGTCGAGCGGGTCGACGTCGGCCACGACGTAGGTCCGGTTCCCGATCTCGTGGGTCTGCACGCCCTCGACCGGCTGCTCGCGCTGGTGGGTGGGGTCGGGAAGCGGCACGCCTCGAATGTAGCGGAGCCGGTGCAGTCCGCCATCCGGCCTCCCGCACGCCCGCGCTCGCCGCCTCTGCCATGATCCGCGCGTGGACACGTTCTTCAAGATCAGCGCACGGGGCTCCACCGTCGGACGCGAGATCCGCGGTGGGGTCGTCACCTTCTTCACGATGGCCTACATCATCGTGCTCAACCCGCTGATCCTCGGCCGCGTGCAGGACGCCGACGGGCAGTTCCTCGGTGGCGGCGCCCCGAACCTGCCGATGATCGCGGCCGCGACGGCGCTGGTCGCTGGGGTGATGACCATCCTGATGGGGGTGGTGGCCAACTTCCCGCTGGCGCTGGCGACCGGGCTGGGCCTGAACGCCTTCGTGGCCTTCTCGATCGCCTCGGGCATGTCCTGGCAGGACGCCATGGGACTCGTGGTCCTGGAGGGTCTGGTGATCCTGGTCCTGGTGCTGACCGGGTTCCGCAGCGCGGTCTTCCACGCGGTGCCTGCGCAGCTGAAGACCGCGATCAGCGTCGGCATCGGGCTCTTCATCGCGCTGATCGGGCTCGTCGACGCGGGCTTCGTGCGCCGCATCCCGGACGCCGCTAACACCACCGTGCCGGTGCAGCTCGGGGCGACGGGGTTCCTCGACGGGTGGCCGGTGCTGGTGTTCGCCGTCGGTCTGGTGCTGATGATCATCCTGTTCGTCCGCAGGGTGCGCGGTGCGATCCTGATCTCGATCGTCGCAGCGACCGTGCTGGCGGTCGTCCTCGAGGCGGTCGCCCACGTGGGCCCGGCCTTCGACGGCAAGCACACGAACCCGAACGGCTGGAGCCTCACGGTCCCGTCGCTGCCGGACAAGATCGTCGGCGTCCCGGACTTCGGGCTGCTCGGCCGCTTCGACCTGTTCGGCGCGTTCGGCCGGGTCGGGGTGGTCACCGCGGTGCTGTTCGTGTTCACCCTGATGCTCGCGGACTTCTTCGACACGATGGGCACGATGACCGCGATCGGCGCCGAGGCCGGCCTGCTCGACGAGGACGGCGTCCCGCCGGGCAGCGAGCGGATCCTGATCATCGACTCGCTCGCCGCCGCTGCGGGCGGGGCGGCCTCGGTGTCCAGCAACACCTCCTACATCGAGTCGGCGTCCGGGGTCGGTGAGGGCGCCCGGACCGGCCTGGCGAGCGTGGTCACCGGGGTGCTGTTCCTGCTCGCCACGATCTTCGCCCCCCTGGTCGCGATCATCCCGGAGGAGGCCGCGACCCCCGCCCTGGTGGTGGTCGGATTCCTGATGATGCAGCAGGTCAAGGACATCGCCTGGGACGACCTGGAGATCGCGATCCCGGCCTTCCTGACCATCGTGCTGATGCCGTTCACCTACTCGATCTCGGTGGGCATCGGTGCGGGGTTCGTGACCTACGTGCTGATCAAGGTGGTGCGCGGCCGAGCCGGCGTCGTGCACCCCCTGCTGTGGGTGGTCTCGGCGCTCTTCGTCGTCTACTTCCTCATCGAGCCGATCAAGCGAATGCTCGGCAGCTGACGGGTCGCCCCCGGAGGTTAGCGGGCAGACTGGCCGGGTACGTGCTCGACGGCGGCATCCCGGCCGCATGACGAAGGGAGCAAGACATGACCACGACCCCCGGTGAGCCGGTCAAGGACGAGGACATCGAGACCACCGGCAGCACGCACGGGCCGGCCGACGCGGCCGACGCCGACGGCGCCGACGGCACCGACGCCCCCGCCCAGGACTCCGACGGCACCGATGGCGGGGACGCCGACGGCACCGACAGCCACGGGCCGGCCGACGCGGCCGACGCCGACGGCGCCGACGGCACCGATGCCGCCGCCGCCCCCGCCCAGGACTCCGACGGCACCGACTCCTGAGCGTGTCAGCACTCGACCTGCTGAGCGGTGACGCCCAGACCTTCCTCGCGAAGATCTGGGCGTCCCGCATCCACGT
>JBDTXF010000079.1:0-9185 GCA_040006355.1 Nocardioidaceae bacterium
GACCCGGATGGGGAGCAGCTCCTTCAGTCGACCTTCATGTGATTCTCGGATCAGCTGGACCGGGTTCCGTCGACCGCCTGGTGCCTCCCAACGCCCCAACGCCTTACGGGGCACCTGCTTCCGCAGCGCCTTGCCGATGGCGAGTCGTTCCCGCCGCGACGTCGGTTGCTTCCGCAGCGAGCCGAACGCATCGCTATCAGTGAAGGCCAACACGGTGTGCGGTCGAGAACCGGTCTCCACGTCCATCACCTCCCTTACCGGACGCGTCACGTTCTATCAGACGGCCGCCCCCTCGACCGGCTGAAGGAACAGGATCATCATCACCAGTCCGCGCCGAACTGTCCTCCCGGCCGCCCCGGTCCGAGCGATGGCCGCCATGAGTCACACGGCGATCGGGTAGCTCTCACCGGACAACAACTGATAGGGAGAAGGTCGAGCACCTCTAGCTCGCCGATGACATATGAGGGAGCGAGTCGTGCGGTGGCGGGGCTGCGGGCTGGGGGCCCGGCTGTCACCCTGGGATAGGTTCGGGTTCAACCCTTGGCCCTCAGGTCCACCACCGACGAACGGCGACACATGAGCAGTAAAAAGAAGCAGAAGCGCGAGATCGAAAAGTCCAGCGCGAAGCAGAAGAAGCTAGAGAAAAGCCTGTCCACCGCTGCGGCTCAACGTCTGGACCTCGATCGTCGTCTTCTTGGCTGCGGCCGTCTACTTCCTCACGAGTGCACGCCTACGGCCCAGCCGCCAACAGGTCGTTCTCGTCGATGCCGACCCCACAGGCGCATCAACGCATCGTGATCCCAACCGAGTCGCCGCGACCGGAGATGACGGTCACGATCCTGTCGAAGACTCCGCCCCTCCAAGGCCTTCGTAGTGATCACGCAGCCAACCCACGCCCAACTCGCAGCTAAGCCAAGGCGGCGCCAGCGAACAGCGGCAGCAGCAGCCCGGCGCCGAGGCCGATGACGACGCTGAGGGCGGCAGCCACCACAGCCACCGATGATGACCAGGGCAATGGCGCGAAGCTGCCGGGCGCCAAGCGCTCGCCGGCCGCTCCGGGACGGTAGACCGGGATGATCCAGCGAAGGTAGTAGAAGAGGCTGACCAGCGTGTTGGCGAGCACTGCGACGGCGAGCCACTGTTGACCGCCGTCCCAGGCGGCGGTTGCGGTGGTGAGCTTGCCGACGACGACCGCGGTAGGTGGGGTGCCGAGCAGGCCGAGGAGTGCAACGAGCAGGGCGGCCGCCAGCCATGGGCTGGAGCGTGACATCCCGCGGTAGGAGGCGAGGTCCCGTCGCTGAGGCACTGCCGTGGTCACCGCGAAGGCGGCGATGTTGGTGGTTGTGTAGCCGGCGAGGTAGAGCAGCAGCGAGGGCAGCGCGAGGTCGCTGCGTCCGGCGACCGCGACCGGCACGAGAAGATAGCCGACCTGGCTCACGGTCGACCAGCCGAGCAGCCGCCGAGGGTCGGACTGTGTGTAGGCGGCGAGGTTGCCCAGCGTCATGCTGGCGACCGCGAGCACCGCGATCAGCAGGGGCCAGGCCACCGTGTCGGGCAGGGCGCTGACGAGCCGGTAGGCCGCGACAAGGGCGCCGATCTTGGGCACTGTGGTCAGGAACGCGGCCGCGGTGCCTGAGGTGCCCTGGGCGGCGTCGGGCACCCAGAAGTGTGCGGGAACAGCGCCGGCCTTGAACATCAGGCCGGCGAGCACCGCGACCACACCTACGGTGACAGCGGCCTGGGGTGCGCCGCTCAGACGTTCGTCAAGCCGAACGTAGGTCGTCTCGCCCGCCACCCCGTACAGAATGGTCACGCCGAACAGCAGCACGATCCCGAACAGCGCCCCCATCAAGTAGGTCTTCAACGCCGCCTCCGCGGAACCGGGCAGCCGCAGGAGCCCGATCAGCCCGTAGAGCGGGATGGAGGCGAGCAGGAACCCGACCGCGAGCAGCATCAGGTCACTGGCCCCCGCGAGCACCGTCACACCGGCGGTCGCGAACAGCAGCAGCGCGTAGGTCTCGCTCTCGCGGGGATGTCCTGCGAACTCGTCGGAGGCCATCAGCACCACCAGCAGGGTGGCCACAAGCGCGATCACTCGGGCGACGCCGGTCGCGGTGTCCACGGCGAACGACGACGAGAAGACCATCCGTTCGCCCTGGCTCAACCCCCACACCGACACCGCGACGGCACCCACAAGTACGATCCCGGTGACCAGTCGGCTGAGCCACTGCCGCTCCCGGGGCAGGAACGACCCGCCGACCAGCACCAGCAGCCCGCCCACGAAGACCAGGATCTCCGGCAGCATCGCGACCGCGTCGCTGCCCACGTTCGTCGGCACGGTCTCAGCGCCCGACCAGGCCGACGACAGTGTGCGCGGCCGGCTCGATGACGTCGAGCAGCGGACGGGGCAGCACACCCACGAACAATGAGAGGGCCAGCAGCAGCCCCGCCGACCAGGTCTCGGAGGGCCGCAGGTCGGTGAAGTCGACCGACAACCCGCGGGTGGTGCCGGTGAACACGGCCTGCAGTGCCCGCAGGAACAGGGCGGCCGTGATGAGGATGCCGAGCAGGGCGACCGCCGTCACCGGCACGACCGCGACGCTGCCGGTGAACACCTGGAACTCGGCGATGAACCCCGACAGAGCCGGTAGACCTAGAGAGGCGAACGCCGCGACCGCAAACAGCCCGATGTAGCGGGGTGCGACAGCAGCGAGGCCGCCGTACTCACGAATGTCGTAGCTGCCGGTGCGGTCGCGCATCACCCCGGCCAGCAGGAACAGCGCCCCAGTGACCAAGCCGTGACTGACCATCTGGGTGACCGCGCCGGTGACCGCGACGGCCCGGGCCTGCTCGGTATCGCGGGAGATCACCCCGGCGACGCCGACGGCGAGGACGATGTAGCCCATGTGGTTGACCGAGGTATAGGCGATCATCCGCTTCAGGTCCGTCTGGGCCAATGCCACCAGTGCGCCGTAGAGCACCGAGATCACTCCGATCACGATGATCACCGGTGCCCACGCCTGCCAGGCCTGCGGGAGCATCGGCATCGCGATCCGCACGAAGCCGTAGGTGCCCATCTTCAGCAGCACCGCGGCCAGCACCAGGGAGCCGATCGCGGGGGCGTCGGTGTGCGCCGACGGCAACCAGGTGTGGAACGGGAACGTCGGGGTCTTGACCGCCAACCCGAGCAGAATCGCGGCGAGCACCAGGGCTCCGGCGACCGGGCTTCCAGCCAACGGGGTGGCCCGCGCCAGCTCGACCATGTCGAAAGTGTGCGGGTCGGCGGCGACGTAGAGACCGATGAAGCCCAGCAACAGGGCGAGCGAGCCGAGGAAGGTGTAGAGGAAGAACTTCATCGCCGACCGGGCGGCGTCGCCTTGCCCCCAGCCGGCAATCGAGAAGTACATAGCGACGATCGAGAGGTCGAAGAAGACGAAGAAGACGATCAGGTCCGCGGAGACGAACAGGCCCAACGAGACACCTTCGAGGAACAAGAACAGGGCCGCCTGCAACCGCGGCCGGTCCCGCTCGCGAAGGGCGTAGACCGCGCCGGCAGCGAAGACCACCACCGTCATCGCCACCAGCGGCAGCGAGAGCCCGTCGACCCCGACGTGGTAGCTGCTGCTCACCCCCGGGATCCACGGCACCTGTTCCTGGTAGGCGAGCCGACCGGTGCCCGGGTCGTGGTATCCAGCCCAGACGATCCCCACTAGGACGACCTCGACCAGGGTCGCGGCGAGGAACAGCCACCGTGCCATCGAGTCGGCCAGCCAGGTCGCTGACAGTAGGCCGACGGCGACGACCAGGGGCAGGAAGACGATCACACTGAGCATGTCATCCCACCGCGACCAGGAGGATGACTGCCACCGCGAGCATTGCGACAGCCTGGATGAAGTACTGGTGCAGCTGCCCGGTCTGCGGCCGCCGGGCCAACTGCCCCAGCCGTCGGGCGCCGGCCGCGACCGACTCCACGACACCGTCCACGACGTGCACGTCGAGGTCGCCGACCCGGCGCGCACCCGCGAGGACGGCGGACGAGGTCAGGGTCACCGAGCGGTCGAGCACCTGGTCGTCGAACCGGGCCAGAAGTTCACCGAGCCGCAGAGTCGGGCGGACCAGCACGGCATGGGCGGCCACCTCGAGACCGAGCCAGCCGTGCAGAACCTGTGGTTCGGGGAGCCGGACCCGGGCGACCACGGCGAGCACGGCGAGAGCGAGCACCGCTGAAGTGACGAGCTCGGTGAGCGACGCCACCGGCGACGTGTGCCCTCCAAGCGCACGCCGTAGCGTGTCAGCCACAGGTGGCAGGGCCAGGACACCGAGGGCAGCGGCACCGACCGCGAGCACCACCAGCGGGGCCTGCTGAAGCCGTCCTACTTCGCGCGTCCCGGTCTCCTCCTTGTCGTACCACTCCTCCGCGTCGCCGGGAAGCGGACGCCAGATGAGGAACAGCAGCTTGCCGGCGTAGGCCGCCGACAAGGCGGCGCCGGCGAGACCGACGACGTACAACAGTGGTGACTGCTCGAGGGCACCGGCGAGCACGGCGTCCTTGGTCGCCCACAGCGACAGCGGGACCACCCCGGCCAGCGAGAGGGCGCCGACCGTGCCGGTCACGCCCACCAGCGGCCACAGCCGGCCGGCCCCGGGCAGGGCCGAGAGCTGCTTGGTGCCCAGCGCGCTGAGCCAGGCGCCTGCGACCAGGAACAGCAGTGACTTGGTGGCGGCGTGCGCGACCAGGTGCGCGGCGCCGCCGCTGACCGCACCCACGCCCGCGGCCAGAACCACGAACCCGAGCTGCGCGGACGTCGAGGCCGCCAACAGCTGCTTGAGGTCGCTCTGGGCCACCGCGACCGCGCCGAGCAGCAGCGCCGTCACCGCCCCGACCCACGCGGTGACCGGTCCCGCCCACCCGGTCGCGTCGAGCAGCGGCGCGGTCCGCAGCAGCAGGTAGCCGCCCATCGCCACCATCGCCGCCGAGTGCAGCAGAGCACTGACCGGGCTCGGGCCGTCCATCGCTCTGGAGAGCCAGAACGAGAACGGCAGCTGGGCGGCCTTCCCGAGCCCCGCCACCAGAACCCCGAGCGCCACCGCGTCACGCCAGCCTCCGGCGGCGTCCGCCAGATCCGGGAGGGCGAGACCGGCACCGCCGCCGAGCGCAGCCCCGGCCGCGGCGTACAAGCCCAGATCGGCGGCCCGGGTGGTCAGGAACGCCGTGAGGCCGGACGACACCCGCCGCTCGTCGCGCCACCAGAACGCGACCAGCGCGTACGACGTCGCCCCCATCACCTCCCAGGCCAGCAGCAGCACCGGCAGCGTGGTCGCGGTCACGGTGAGCAGCGCAGCAGCAGCGAACAGCAACATCAGGCCGTGGAACCGGGCCCGGGACTCGCAGATGTCACCGGCCGCGAACACCAGCACCAGCAGGATCACCGCCGCCACCGTCGGCAGCAGCAACGCAGACAACGCGTCGACCCCCAGGCCGAACGAGGTCCCGGCCATGAACGGCACGTCGACACTCGGGCGGGTCAGAGCCGCGATGCTGGAGACCACCAGGGTGAGGGTGGCGGTGGCGACCGCGAGCGGGGCTGCCATCCGGTCCAGCGCCCGGCTCGTCCCACCCAGGAAGGCGGCCACCGCGAGGCAGCCTCCGACGACGGTCGGGACGAGCACGACAGCCCACAGCACGAGCTCGCTCACTGGTTCACTCACTGGTGAAGGTCTCCGGCCATGTCGGTCATGTCGGCGCCGCTCTCGCGGTGCAGCAGGGTCGCGACCGCGAATCCCATCGCCATCTCGACGGTCATCGCGGCGATGACCACGAGCAGCAGCACCTGTCCGGACGGGGCCGGGGCCAGGAACCACCACATGCCGGCGGCGGTGAGGATGACGGCGTTGATCATCAGCTCCAGGCCCATCATCACCATCACCACCACCTGTTGAGAGATGGCGCCGTACAACCCGACACTGAACAGGGCAGCCGCGACCAGCAGAACGGTCTCCAGCGTCATCGACCCACCCCACCCGGCTGGGGGTCGTCGGCGGGCTTGCGGCGCAGGTCATCACCGAGGCGGTCGTAGCGTCCGCGGCCTGCGGCCAGCACCACGCCGGCGACGATAGTGGCGACCATCACCGGGCTGATGACGACCATCACCAGCATCTTCGACCCCATCAACGCCTCGCCGAGCGCTGCTGTGACGTCGGCTGGCGGCGCCCCCTTCCGGGCCGGCCACGGCACCAGCAACGCCCCCGACCCGAGCAGCACGAACGAGGCGACCGCGGTTACCAGTGCGGCGCGTTTGCTGTGCACCATGCTCATCGGCATCAGCGCGGGGTTCATCCCCATGTACATCACCATGTAGACCGCCATCACGGCCATCTCCATGACCATCATCAGAATCGTCACCACACCGATGTAGTCCTGATGCAGGAGCAGCACGATCGCGCCGACCGCGACGAACGAGACCGCCAGCGCGTACGTCGCCCGCGCCATCGAGTCCACGACGAACACCGCGATTCCGGCAAGCACCGTCAGAATGCCGAGCAACCAGAACAGCACCCCCACAATCACGTCGGCCACCACGTCAGGTCCTCCCCACCGCGACGACGGCGACGACCATGTCCTGGGCCACCGCGAGAGGCAGCAGCACGACCCAGGCGGCCTCCACGAACTTGTCGGGACGCAGCGACGGGACCCGGTGACCGACAGCGACGAACGCCGCGAGCAGCAGCATCGTCTTCACCAGGACCCACACCCAGCCGGCCAATATCGGTCCGGCGCCGCCGCCGAGGAACATCGGCACCGCGAACCCGGCACCGGCGACCAGAAGCAAGTAGCGTCCGGCGAGGAACAGCAGCCGGTCCACCCCCGAGGACTCGGCGAGCACCCCACCCGCGAGATCGCTTCCCACCGCGACCGAGAACGGTCCCCACACCGAGAACGCGACCACCCCGACGCAGTAGACGCCGAACGCCACCGGCATCCAGACCACGAACCACAGGCCGTCCTGGGCCGCGGACACCTCGCCGACCCGCAGGCTGCCGGCCGCGATCGGCGGCGCCACCAGCGCAAACATCAACGGTAGCTCGTAGCCGACTGCCTGGGCCAGGAACCGGTACCCCCCGACGAGTGAGTGGACGGCGTTCGGTCCCCAGCCCGCCAACCACACCAGCGCCCACACCCCCACGTCCATCGCATTGAACCAGACCACCCCGACCGGGCTGTCGAACAGCGTCCACCGGCCGAAAGGAATGACGGTCACCTTCAGCAGGGCGAGCGGCACCAGCCCAGCCGTGGCGAACCGCCACAGCAAGACGTCCGCGGCGACCGTACGGCGACGACGCTGCCGCAACAGTCGCGCCACCTCCCGCACCAGAACGGTGGCTGCGGCCAGGCGTCCCCGTCCGGACACAGCCGAGCCCGACATGGCATGCAACGAGGCAGTCAAGAAAGCGAGCGCACCCACCAGAGCAGCGGCCGGCACAGCCCAGTACCCCGCTACAGCAACAACGGCATCGGTACCCGCCAGGTCAGACATCCGCGGCCTCCAACCGTGCCAGCGCCGACCCGAGGTCAAGGCTCGCGACGGCCAACCGCAGCGACGCCAGCTCCGACCCCGCGAGCAGGGCCGGGAGTGCGGCGACCAGATCGGCAGAGTTCCCGGCAGCGGATGCCTCACCTCGTAGCCCCTGCCCGGCTCGGTCTATCAGGGCGACCAGCCGGTCGTAGACGTCCCCCGCCACCTGCTGCGCGGCACCAGACTCTTGCACGCCCGCATGATCGAGGCGGCCGATCCCGCGCAGCATCCAGCGCAGCAGCCACGACCGAACCACTCGACGGCGCAGCCGGGTCAGATGCTGAGCCGCGTCGCGCAGGTTGCCGTCCAGGCACGCATCGCGGGCGCGACGCGCCACAGCCTCGCCGACCGGCCAACCGGCCAGGGCCAGCACCGAGACGACCGCATCGCAGCTCCGCGCCGCCACCACGCCGACGCTGTCCCTGGTGTCTGCGGCGTCGTACCCGGTGGTCGGCTCGCCGACGAGCTCCACCTGGACCTCGGTCGCCACATCGCCGTGCAGCGTGCAGTGCAGCACGAGGCCCGGAGGCCAGTGCGGCAGGACCGGACCCAGCGACAGGTGCAGCACGTCCATCTCCAGCCCGTCCCGGTCCTCCGCACCCTCCGCGAGCGGGATCCCCGCCGGCGCCATGTCCATGTCGCCGTGGTCCATGTCGCCGTGGTCCATATGCCTCGTCACGGGACCACGGCGCTGCGCGTCGTGAACGTGCTGGTCAGTGGCGAGGAGCTGCTCAGCGGCGCGGTCCAGCACCGCCGGCACGGCCTTCGGGTCGGCGACGTCGACGCGCACCCTCGGGCCGGGCATGGCATCCCACACAGCTTCCAGCTCCTCGGTCAGCGCGGTGTGCTCGTGGCCGCAGACGGCCAGCACGTCCGCGTCTGCGGGCGATTCCGCCTGCACCCAGCCGCGGCCCAGCAGCGCGCGCTCGAGCGCCACCCGGGTCGTGAACGCCCGCGGCGTGGCGACGACAAGCACGTGCGCCCGGGAGGCGGCCGCCCGGGAGAGCAGGTCGCTCAAACCCATCGGAACGCTCCCTCGCGTCGCGCCCACAGCACGGCCGCGAGCAGGGCACCGAGGAACAGGAACATCTCGATGACCGCCTCGGCGCCGAGCCTGGCGACCACAACGGCCCAGGGGTACATGAACAGCATCTCGACGTCGAAGGCCAAGAACACCAGGGTCGCCAGGTACCAGCGCACGTGGTACCGCGACAGTGCGTGCTCCTGGGGCTGGTGGCCGGACAGGAACGGCAGCGACTCCACCGGCTCGGTGGCGATCGCACTAAGCCGATGCACGGCGATCACGGAGAGAACTCCGAGGACTGCTACCAGGGCCATCGAGGCCACACCGGCGTACATCAGTCGCTCCGTCCGGCCGACAGGCGGCTCCGGCGATCCGGGGGACCGCTCGTCGTGACCTCGTCTGCTTCGTGCCCGGGATTCGTGGACACGGCTCGGAAGCGCCGCAACCGCAGGCTGTTGGTCACCACGAACACGGAGGAGAAGGCCATTGCCGCTCCCGCGATCAACGGGTTCAGCAGCCCCAGCGCGGCGAGCGGCAGGGCGGCGACGTTGTAGGCGAACGCCCAGAACAGGTTGCCCTTGATGGTG